>JAKJEN010000028.1:18188-23106 GCA_022705405.1 Planctomycetota bacterium
CCGCCGCAGGGCTGACAGTACCGGCAGGGCATGGACGATGTCTCCAAGCGAAGACGGCTTGAGGATCAAAATCCGGCCGCGCCAGTCCGCACAAAGCATATTTTGTAAAGGGCTGCTCCTCATAAGGAGCGGGCATTGTACGATAAAACCGCCGCTTAGAAAAGGGGCGAAAGGAACCTCTTTTTTTTGCCGGACGGCTGTTGTATAATTGCCCCTCAGCGAAAACCATTCTTGTTTTTTACTGGAGCGAAAAACCTATGAAAATACTGAATTTCCCTGTTCGTTTCGGAGCTCTTCTGGTTGGAATAGTTTTTTTCCCGCAAATTTTCGGATGTGCGCAAAAAATGCCTCAGGGCAAATATTCCGAACAGCAAATGCTCGATATCCCGTTGGCCAATCGCAGCAATCTGCCGGACCCGACAGGAGGTATGGTGTACAGTATCGGATCTCAGACCCTCACGGCCGCCGAAGTCCTGTCGATTCCTCAGATGCAGGAGGCGCTGGCGCCGCTGGCCAAACGGGGCGACCTGAGCGTATATGAACCTCAGGCAAAGGCCTGGATGCGAAGCGTGATCCGTTCTAAAGTAGGGGATATGCTGCTGTATGAAGAGGCCCGAAGAAAAGCGCCCGAGAAAGTGGAAGATATGCTCAATGCCGCCGTTAAAAAGGAGGTCGAACGGTTTGTTTCCGACTATGACAATAACCTGGCTCTGGCCGAGGCGGAACTCAAACGCATGGGAATGGATTGGAAGTCGTTTGAGGATTTACAGAGAAAGATGATTATGACCCAGTCGTATATTTCCTCTGCGATGGCCGAAGAAAAAAAGTTTACGCGGACCGAACTGCTGGATTATTACAATCAGATCAGGGATCAGCAATTTTCCAAGCCGGGTCGGGTTCAGTTCCAACTGATCGAGATTGCCCCAGACCGACTAAGTGAGGATCAGATCCTGGAAGGCCAAAGCCGCCGACAGGCCGCTGAGCAATTGGCTGACCGGATCCTGGAGAACTTGAATAGTGGCCAGGATTTCGGCGAACTGGCGCGTCAGTATTCGCACGGACCGCTGGCTAATGTCGGGGGCTTGTGGGCGCCGGTGACTCTCGGCGCCGATTCACTGGCTGCGCCCTATGATTTGCTGGAAACGTATGCCAAAGATATGACGGCCGGAACAATCAAAGGCCCGATTGATGCCGGGGATCGACTCTTTATCCTCCGGGTACTGTCGATAACGCCGGCGGTGTCCAGATCGTTTGAGGAGGTCGAACCGATGCTCAGATCCCAGTTGCAAATCCGCTATAAGAATCAGAAATACAATGAGTTAGTTGATAAAATACTTCGGAAAGCGGACTTGGGTGAGATGGAGCGGTTTGCCGATTTTTGCATCAAAGAAGGGTACCGCCGATGGAGTAAGGGATAGAGTGAATAAGGCATGGCTAAAAAGTCTTTTTAGAGGGTTTTTCAGCGTAATAGAAGGAGAGAAAATATCCGGGTTGGCCTGCTTGTAAGTCTTTTATATATAATTAGATACACTTTAAAGGGCGGGTTTTTATTGAATTAAACAGGCCTTTGGAGTATACTAAGGGTGTAAATTGAGTCATGGCTTCGGTCATGGGGGAAGTGAAACTCTTGTTGAAGGGGAGCAAAAATGGCAAATTTTTATGAGAAGATTTGGCATCCGTTTTTTGCCACGAAAAAACGTATCCTTCTTCTGGCTATTGCGACCTATCTTGCGATGTGTTAACTTGTAAGACACCCGTTTGAAAGGAGTATGAAACGCCGAGCGTGAGGACTCGGCGTTTTTTTGCGCTGACAGGCACAAAAAAGCAGGGGTCCCGACCCCGTCGGCCCCTGCTGCAAGAACAAGACCTCTTGCATTGAAATCCTGTCTATGCATACAGCCGACAAAACCACCGGCTGGATTGATTAAAAAATGATGAAAAACCAGTTTTTTTGAAAATACTGTTTTTCTGCCAAAAAACAGTATTGGTGCGTCTTATCGGCCGACTCGGGCCGAATTAGGAATGATCCTCCTGTTCCAAAAGAATCTGAACCGGGCCCAGGAGGCCGGATTCCTGAAGTTTCCAGTCGTTGCGGACTGTGATATTGGTTTGGGTCAGCCGTTTTTTCTGAGGCAGATCCTTATCGCCGATGAGCCGGTTGCGCCAGGAATTGACTACCTCTACTTCCAGCGTGTTTTCGCCTTTCTGGATCGCATTTGTGAGATCTGCCTGAAACGGCGGTGTCCAAAGGATGCCCAGGTCCAGCCCATTTAGAATCACTTTGGCGATTCCCACATCTTCCAGACGGCCCAGATCAAGCAGAACCCCTTGGCCCGGCCGAAAGGTCTGCGGCATCGTAAAAGTCTTTTTATAGACAGCTGTGCCGGAGTAAAACTTCACAGCCGGATCCGGATGCAGCGTCCAGTCGATCAGATCGTCGAACCGCACATCCCCTGGGCCGCCCCAGCGCGGATCGAATCTGACCTGCCAGGGGCCGGCAAGGGTCCATCCGGCAGAATATTGCCTTTGCTGGGGCGCAACGGACTTTGCGGGCGGCTCTTGCTGGGTAAAGACCACAAAAACAGAACCGTATGGGTTCAGCCGAAGTCGAATCTCGGTGCGGCCGTCGGATTGAGCAAACAGGGTCGGGCGGACAATTCCGGTGATGGGATCCCACAACTGAGGATTCTTACCGAACAAACGAAACCGACAGACGGCCTGCACAGACTGCGGCCGCTGATTGCTGACAAAATAATACTCCGTATCCTTGACGGTATAGTGTATATAATCAAGCAGCGGATCTGCGCCGTCGGCCGTATATTCAAAATCCGGGCTGATTTGATCTTCTGCCAGCGCCTGGCGGGCGGTTATCCCCCAGATCAGCCGACCGGAACCGACGGCTCTTTGACCTTTCTTGCCGGAGACTTCTCCCCACAACTGATCGGCCAATTGCTCAAACCGCAGGCGGGCTTCCAGACCGCCGACCAGAGAAACCAGTCGGCGGGATGGAGGACAAAGTACGGTTCCTCCCTGGCGAAGGAGTTCGTTCATTTTTTCCAGTGCTTCCAGCGAAAGAACGCCGTGATCGGGCATGGCCAGCAAATGATACGACGGGCCGCCGGGAATCTGTATTCTCCCGCCGAGCACCTTCAATTTGGCCAAAATCACCTCATCGGTGATGTCATAGTCATACCCGGGCAGAACCCCGGCCGGATCGTCTTCCTTAAGCCGGGCGATGTTGGGAACATGGTCGCCGTAATAATACAGCACATCCGCAACAAACCGGCCCTGCTGGAACATATACTGGCAGCGGTTGATATACTGCATCAGCGGATAAGAATGATTCCACCAGGTGACCTGCGGATTGACGTGGGTTCCGGCGAAGTATTCCTGTCCGGGAATTCCCATCTCGGGCGGCGAGCAGGTGAAGGTATGAAAGAAAATCCGATTAAGGCCGGAGCAGAATTCGTGATCCATACTGGGTTTCATATGCTTCCAGGGGACATCGTTCCAGTGCAGGCCGATGGTAGTGAAGGATTCTGCGGCCACGATCTGTCTTCCGTAGATATGGGCGGCGGAGGCGGCCTGTTTGACAAAGAACCGGTTTTCCGGATTGGGACGATGCGGAGAGGCCGACCAGAACTCAGCCATGATAATATCGCTTTTGCCGAAGTTTTTAATCGCATCCAGCGGTCCGGCGTGCGGTCCGCCGGATTCGGGCTGGATCTGCAGACCGTGCTCGTGTGCGTACTGTGCAAAGACGGCATAGTGATTATCGGCCACACAGTCGCCGAGGGTTTTTCTCAGGTCGGCCAGAAAGCTGTTTGACGCCTGGCGACTTTGGACTATTTTGCCGGCAACGACCGGCAGCCAGGGAATCGGATCATAGCGACGATATTTTTTGAAGTCGTCGGCAAAGCCAGGGCTCCAGTTCATCCCGCCGCATTCCCAGCTGTCGGTTTCCAGTTGTTTGAGGACGGTTCCCTTCAACGACCCGGCCGCCGCCAAAAGCGGATCGACCACCTGGTTCCAGTAAAGATCGAAGGCATCCCGACTGAGATAGTCGATCACCCTCCCTTTCCATTCGCCGCTGGAGGTAGATACTCGAGCGTCGGTGACGGTATAACCAAAACGCAGAACAGTCCACCAGCCGTCCGGCGCCGACCAGTCCAGCGTACCGTCGGAGGACATGCTTGCAGAGATATCCTGAATTTCGTGCAGCTGCACATCTTCTTCGCCTTCTGTCGAGGCCGCATCGTCCAGAAGAAATCGACAGTCCGGAGCAGACATTCCCAATTCCTGACAGGCGGTTTTAAGGGCCAGGTTCTGAATGCCAGGCCGAGGAATCGACGCCCAGATCGGATTGCCCTGTTCATCGAGCAGAACCAATTCAGACACCTGTACATTGCGCGGTGAGGTTGGATAACGCAGATCATAGGCCTCCTCGAACAGGATGCGAAAAACCTGTCCGCTTTTCTTGTCCAGGTTTATCTTTTTTAATGCCCCGTCCTCCAGATCAAACGGCGGAAGCGGAGCGCGACCGTCGATTTGCAGACGGACAATCCTGGGGCCATAACCCGCTCGGCCCTTTATGCAAAGTCCGGAGACAGTAACCGGCTGTGTAAATGTGAATTGAAGCCACTGCGGGTTGTCAGCGGAAGGCCCTTGCCCGGGCTCTGTTCCGGAACTAACCCAGAAGGTATCGTCTTTACCGTCCACAACCGCAGCAGGGGGATATTCCGGCTGCGATGAACCGGCTTCCAGCGTAAAACTGATATCGGTCAAATTGTATGCCTTTTGCGGGAAGGCCAGCACGCAGATATCGCGGTAATAATCGCGGTTGGGCGGCTTGGGAAGCGTTTGCCTGTAATTGCAGGGACCTTTGATCTGCACCTCAGACCAGGTCAATTGCTTGGCG
>JAKJEN010000290.1 GCA_022705405.1 Planctomycetota bacterium
TGCCGAAATTCAAACCGTTGTAATGAATTCTGGGGGACAGAATGTGGGGGACATATCACTTAACTGTCTCAAGCAATGCAACAATACATTTTAAATGTAAAAGTTCGGATCTTTCCGGAATCGCAGAGAAACATCCTCTTGACTTTTTTATGGGGCAGGCGGATAAGGGACGTCAAGCAAACGATAATGGGTGTGTAGAAGAATGAACCCTGCAATCAGAGGCGCTGCCATGATCCGGCCATTGAAACCCTGTTTCTAAATAGAAACGGGGTTTTGCGTTTGTGCACCCGGCAGGATTGTTGAAGATTCAGAAACGCATTTGCACCATAAGTTCACGCCGCCCAGAAACGTTTGCATGTACACATCCGTCACGTCATTGCGAGAGCAGCGAAGCAATCGCATAATTTTTCATATTTAAAGAGATCGCCACGTCGCTTAAGCTCCTCGCGATGACAAAACATTAATTAAGCTTTTGCTCAATCTTTGATGATACGGAGACGCAGTTACGCATATCCTTAAAAGTGAAGGAGGAGGAAGCCGATGAACATTATCCCCTACACGGCGGAGCATACAATCTTCCGGGACAGCCTTCGGAAATTTCTCGACAAGGAAATCGTTCCCCTTGTGGAAGCGTGGGAGGAGGCGGGCATCGTTCCCCGGAGCGTCTGGAAAAAAATGGGGGAGCAGGGATTTTTGTGCACGGATATTCCGGAGGAATACGGAGGTGCAGGCGGCGACTTTCTCTATTCCGTGATCGTCTGCGAAGAGCTTGTCAAAAGCAACTTCTCGGGACTTACCGCATCCCTGCACAGCGACATCTGCGTTCCCTATATTTCAGCATTTGCCTCGGAGGAGCAAAAGCGCAAATATCTGCCCGGCTGTGTTGCAGGCGACATCATTACGGCGGTCGCC
>JAKJEN010000291.1 GCA_022705405.1 Planctomycetota bacterium
ATGATCCACTTGATCCGTCCGTCTTTCGTGACAATCCGAAATTCATAGGGGGAAAAGCGCTGCCCTTTCAGCATCATGATCGCATTTTTGGCGGTTCGTCGCCGGTCTTCCGGCAGGATGAGCGAAGGGGGGCTCATCTTCAAAAGCTTTTTTTCGGGATAGCCCGTGTAATCCAGAAAGTGGGAATTGATGAATTGAAACTGTCCGTCCTGCATGATGTAGCAGCCGACCTGAGAGCTGTGCGCCAGAATCTTGTACAGGTCTTTTTCCGACGTGACGTGCAGCTGGGTGTGCTCCTGGGCCGACAGCCGCTTCTGCAGGGACGCGATCAGATCGACCAACTCTTTTTTTGTTTTTTTCTCCAGATTCATTCGTTTGCCCGCTTTGGATTGAACTGGCGGCATCTAAACACAATTGAAGGGAAAAATAAATACTTTAGTAAAAAAGGGGAAAGTGGAAAGTGATGAGTGGAAAGAAAGGTCATGGGTAATGGGCCCGGGGCGATGGGCAATGGCTGTAGGGCGCGGTCCCCGAACGCGCCGCAAGGTGAATAATGCCCTTCGACAAGCTCAGGGTGACAATATAGAATGTCATTGTGAGTCTGTCGATTGCACCCTTCGACAAGCTCAGGGTGACAATATTGGTGTCATGGTGAGCCAGTCGAGTGGTGAGCCCGTCGAGTGGTGAGCCCGTCGAGTGGTGAGCCCGTCGAGTGGTGAGCCTGTCGAACCATGACAATTTATTTCGTCTGCTTGACCACGCTCATGGCCGTGGCGATCAGCGTCGAGATGTCTCCGAAGTTGGCCGGCAGAATCAGCGTGTTCCCCTGTTTGGCCAGGTGGCCGAACTGCTCGACCAGCTTTTCCGCCACGCGCAGCTGCACCGCCTCCATGCCGCCCTCGGCCCGCACC
>JAKJEN010000292.1 GCA_022705405.1 Planctomycetota bacterium
ACTACTCTTGTTCGTCATGCCCGAAGTTTTCCCCGACAAATAACTTCGGGGACAAGTTTGCCGGGCGTCCACGCTATTTTGTCATGCCCGAATGCCTCCCCGACAGAAAACTTCGGGGACATGCCTGTCGGGCATCCATGTTTTTGTTTTTCCTGGATTCCCGCCAGAAGATTGCGGGAATGACAGATGGGGCCCTGGATTCCGGTTTTCACCGGAATGACGAATAAGGGAGTTATGCAAAGCTCTCATTTTGTCATCGCGAGGAGCGGAAGCGACGTGGCGATCTCTTTAAATATCAATAACTAATGAGATTGCTTCGCTACTCTCGCAATGACGAATGTGTATTCTGCAAACGTTTCCTTTTGTGGGGCCCTTATCCGCGTTTGTAAACCTGACGGCGATGGCCAATGGTGAGAACCAGGACAATCACTTTCTTGTCCTGTATGTCGCACAGTACTCTGTAGTCTCCAATTCGATATCGCCAGAATCCGGCTCGATCTCCCCTCAACGGTTCTCCAAAATGCCGGGGGTTTTTGCATCCCTCGATCCGGTCGTTTAGCCAGCCTAAAATCCGTTCTTGAACCGGCCGATCCAGTTTTCTCAATTGCCGTTCGGCAATGTCGCTGATTTCAACTGTCCAGGCCAAGTTCTTTTCTCAATTGCGTGAGCGACTTGCTGCCGCGAGTTTGCGACCGGGCCTGTTTGAGCAGATCCAAATCCTCGTTGTCCTCCAGATATTGCAGGATCGCTTCCCTTACCAGCGCGCTGCGGTTACTGCCGCGGGTATTGGCAAGGAGGTCCAGATCCTCCTCTATTTCTTTGTCGAGTCGTATGGCAAGCATGGCGTTTCTCCTTTTGTGTTATACAATGTATAACGCAGCCGAGAAAATGTCAAATTATTTATGAAAAA
>JAKJEN010000293.1:0-275 GCA_022705405.1 Planctomycetota bacterium
AAGAAAATAATCTTCAGCTCATCTGCGGTAGTCTATGGAGCATCATCTATTAATCCTATCAAAGAGGATTTTCCAACAGCACCCACCAACCCCTATGGACATACAAAACTCATAATCGAGCAGATTCTTCGGGACATTCGTGTTGCCGACCCGTCGTGGCAGATAGTTTTACTTCGTTACTTCAATCCCGTAGGCGCGCATCCAAGTGGTCTCATCGGTGAAGATCCGCAGGGCATTCCCGACAACCTGATGCCATACATCAGCCAGGTGGCTGT
>JAKJEN010000293.1:305-892 GCA_022705405.1 Planctomycetota bacterium
CACCAAGGACGGAACCGGCGTGCGCGACTACATCCACGTTATGGATTTAGCCGAAGGCCACATTGCCGCCCTGCGCCACATGGAAAAAACAGATTCATCCTCCCAGTGCAGTTTGTCATTCCCGCGAAGGCGGGAATCCAGGTCTGATTCGTCATGCCGGCGTAAGCCGGCATCCAGTGAAAGAGTTCCCTCCCAGAATACCAGCGCAGCGCCCCTTATCGTCAATCTGGGGACAGGCAGGGGATACACCGTCATGGAAATGCTTCATGCATTTGAGGAAGCAGCAGGGGAAAAGATACCTTATAAAATTACAAAACGCCGACCGGGCGACATTGCTGCCTGTTACGCCGATAGCACGATTGCGAAAAATGTTCTGGGATGGAACGCCAAACGTAGCCTTGCGGATATGTGCGCCGATACATGGCGTTGGCAATCCAGAAACCCAACAGGCTATCCATAAAATGCTTGCAAAAAATCTTTTCACTAATCCAAGATTTATTGTCATTGGTTAGTTCGATTTTCGAATATTGAGACAATAATTTCTATTTTTGAATCTTGAATGTTGATGTTTTTCAAGGAGTAAAGTG
>JAKJEN010000294.1 GCA_022705405.1 Planctomycetota bacterium
GGGGTTCCTGAAGGTCTCATGTCCTTGTTATCGGACATTCAGTCCTGTTTCGTTTAACTTTTCAAAGATCAATAAAATCTGTTGGAACCATTTCGCGAATTCTTCATTTTGTTAGAGGCTCTTAGATAATCTTTCGCAGATATGTCTTTTTCATGCCAGCAACCAGTACTGCAGATACAAAAAAAGTAGATAAGATGATAATAAAAGAGGATTTGTCACCGAACAAGACTCGAACAAAATAATAAATTAATGGATGGATTAAATATATTCCATAAGTCAATTGACCCGCTTTGATCGCCGCTTCTTTAAAAGGAAAACACAATTGCAAAGCCAAAACGGTTAACGAGATCCCAATGCTGTATGGGATAAGCAATAGCGACTGCCCTACTAACAACTGAGCTATTAGAGAGACAACAACCACAACAAGAACACATCCGAACAAAAACGATTGTTTTTCCGCAGGGAATTCTCTCATAATTATTCCCAAACAAAATCCGAGTGGCAAAGAAGGCAATGCAAATAACCATTGTAAAAAGGGAGGCCCTAATGAAATAGAATCCATCAAGAAGGAACATATAAATAGGATAATAATACATAATCCAAGATTTCCAATAATAAAAAAATACCCAATCTTAATTTTCAATAAAAAATAACAAAGGAAATACAAAAGAACCGAAGCAAGAAATGAAAAAGGAAGATACCACAGATGGATATTTCCGCCGATAAGTAAAGATTGTATTTCAATACTTTTCGATGGGATATCATGAAAGAGGAAATATTTTATCAGTTTTGCAACTATATAAATCACTCAAACTGACCGATTTTAGGCTGCGAGGAGTTTTTCCAGGCGGCGGATCACAGGTTTTTCATGACTGTATTTGAC
>JAKJEN010000295.1 GCA_022705405.1 Planctomycetota bacterium
AAGCACAGAGATGTGGCGGAATGCGCCGTCCTGGGGGCGGAAGATCAGTTAAAAGGCCAGGTTCCGGTGGGATTTGTCGTCCTGAAAGCCGGCGTTGACCGCAAACCACAGGAAATCATTGCCGAACTGGTGCAAATGGTCCGCAGCGAGCTGGGCGCTTTGGCCTGTTTCAAGGAAGCCGCCGTGGTCAAGGCCCTGCCGAAGACCCGATCCGGCAAGACGCTGCGCGGCACCATGCGGAAGATCGTGGACGGCAAGAATTATGTGGTTCCTTCCACGATTGACGACCCGGCGGTGCTCGCATCGATTGAAGAATCGGCCAAAAATATCGGGTATGGGAAGAAAGGCTGAAGGAAGGCTGAAGGAAGGCTGAAGACCGAAGGCTGAAGGTTGAAGCGAACAGGTCATGGGCGATGGGTGATAGGCGATGGCTGTAGGGCGCGGTCCCCGAACGCGCCGCAAAGTGAATAATGCCCTTAGAGAAGTTATGAGCAAGGAGAAATAAATGGAATTCAAATACGACGTCCGGGATTTGAAATTTATTTTAAAGGAGTGGCTGCCGACGGAAGAAGTGCTGGCCTGTGATCGATACAAAGACAATTTCTCAATGGATGACATCGACCTGCTGCTCAACGAAGGCTACAAGGTCGCCCGGGAAGTCGTCAATCCCATCAACGCGCCGGGCGACAAGATCGGCGTAAAACTCGAAAAAGGCGTCGTAACGCCGGTTCCGGGATTCAAGGAAGCTTATCAGTTTCTGCAGCAGAACGGCTGGGGTTCGTCGAGCGAGTGCATCAAGGTGGACACCGGCATGCCGCTGGTACTTTACAAGGCCTGCGCCGAAATGAACACCGCCGCCTGCCCGGCCCTGACCTCCTGCAT
>JAKJEN010000296.1:0-243 GCA_022705405.1 Planctomycetota bacterium
AGTTATTCAAAACTCTCATTTTGTCCCCCGCTGGCGGGGGTGCAGGGGGTGGTTTTGTCACCGTGAGCTTGTCGAGTGGTGAGCCTGTCGAACCATCCACATTGCGGCGCGTTCGGGGACCGCGCCCTACAGCATTTCCATTTTGCGGAACGGTTTGAAACCGTTCCCTACAACCATCCACATTGCGGCGCGTTCGGGGACCGCGCCCTACAGCCATCTCGAGAGCTTTGAAAAACTACTCTT
>JAKJEN010000296.1:259-879 GCA_022705405.1 Planctomycetota bacterium
ATAGGGAACGGGCTTGCCACCCGCAAGGGTGGTCGCGACCGTTCCCCACAACCATCCACCTTGCGGCGCGTTCGGGGACCGCGCCCTACAACCATCACCTGTCTTTCTCATTGACAAAAAGGCAAAAATTCATTACCACCAGTAAAAAAGTAAAGAGGTAAAAACATGCGTATCAGCAGTAAACGACAAATTTCAATTCCCAAGCATGTAATGACGGCTTTGAACCTGAAACCCGGTGACGAGATCGAAATTCAGGTCGAAGATGGCTTTGCCCGTCTGTTGCCCGTTTCAACAATAAAGGTCCCGCGGGAGCAGGCCTGGTTCTGGACGAAGGAATGGCAGGAAAAGGAGCGGCAGGCTGACGAAGACATAGCCTCTGGAAATTTTCGTGATTTTGAAAATCTGGATGCCCTTCTGAAGGACCTGCACAGTGAACATTAGACGAACAGACTCCTTCCTCAAGGATTACCGCGCTTTGCCCACCGATATGCGCGAACGGGTGGATAAACAATTGCGCCTGCTTTTAGAAGATTTTCGTCACCCCTCATTAAGACTGAAAAAACTCAAAGGAACCAATATATACGAAATCCGCATCAGCAAAGGTTACCGGCTGACTTTGC
>JAKJEN010000297.1:0-596 GCA_022705405.1 Planctomycetota bacterium
TTCCAGTTGATGGCAAAATCAGATCGCGCCATACAGCCAACGGCGTTCTCAAGCAAGCCGGTCTGCCAAAGCGATTTTAGTACTCCCCCGCAATATTTTATCATTCCCGCGAAGGCCACGGCGCGCTTCGCAAAGAGATCAGGGATACACGGGAGGAGCTGTCTGAAAAGATCAAATTTGTTGATTTCAAAGTCGAAGAGCTCAATCAAAAGGAGACCTTTGCATAATGTCATTTCGAGGAGCGCGAGCGAATCTTAAAGATTTCTCACATGCGTTCGAAATGACACAATGGGCGTTCGAAGTGACATCCCCATTGTCATTCCGAACCGCCGAAGGCGCGTGAGGAATCTTGAATCTTAAAAACCAGATTTCTCCCTGCGGTCGAAATGACAAGGAGCGTATGTCATTTCGAGGAGCGGAGCGACGAGAAATCTTAATGATGGTGGTTTCTTAAAGATTTCTCACATGCGGTCGAAATGACAAAGAGGAGCCAGATTTCTCCCTTCGGTCGAAATGACATAATGGGCGGTCGAAATGACAAGGAGCGTATGTCATTCCGATGAGCACGAGCACCACTTGTGTCATTTCGAAGGAGC
>JAKJEN010000297.1:611-869 GCA_022705405.1 Planctomycetota bacterium
TTTGACTTTGCACGTGTCTTTGCTTATTATGATAAGTAGATTTCAGGGAAGGGTGCCATACACGCGACATATCTCGCGCGTGCAAATCAGGCAAAGCGCATAGCGTTAATGCACCCACGGACTTAAGGCAAAAGATTGTATTGGAGGACGGCAATGGAAATACAATTTATCACCGATGCGCAAGGCAAGAAAACAGCGGCAATCGTCCCTTTCGACGAGTGGGAACGGACAGAGGCAGCGAAGGAAATTCTAGAGCAT
>JAKJEN010000298.1:0-271 GCA_022705405.1 Planctomycetota bacterium
CTCTAAAGGGATAGCAGTAAATTTTCCTCCTAGCTCATCAAGCTGTTTTTTATACTCATCTCTCACTTCTTCCGTTGCCATCAAAAATTCATGTATCTCTTCGGGAATCATTCGTATAACTGGGGCTCCAAGATGAAAACTGGTACCTGCACCAGTTAAAATGCTCACGTTATTCAATTCCAGATACTTTTTTATTAGTAATTTTATCCATTCAGCTTTTACACCTATATCATCGGGTTTTACATTATCGCCTTTTTCTTTTCCTCCTATA
>JAKJEN010000298.1:281-538 GCA_022705405.1 Planctomycetota bacterium
CCTACCTCCACGATACACATCGTGTCATTACCGAAAATGTCCACGACTTTGACGGCTACTTTGTATCGGCCAGCGGGACATTCATGGTATGGCGTTTCGAGTTCGAGGTTGCGGTCTTTCTTGGTGCGGAAACTCTGCCACTCGTTCTCGAAAATGAAGTCGCCGGTCCATATTTCCTCTTCTTGATCAGTAGCCTGGTTCTTGACGCGCACGATTTCGCGCTTGCTCTCGAAGTTGAAGTCGACGCTCCAGTAGTC
>JAKJEN010000298.1:548-831 GCA_022705405.1 Planctomycetota bacterium
TGCCGTCCTTGTCCTTGCTCACTTTGATTATTTTGCCATTTTCGACCACAATTTTGTTCTTGCCGTTGCCCAGGCTCGCCGAGGCGTTCTGGATGGAGTCCTGGGAGTAGAAGGCCGAAAAATCGGTGAGGGCGATGGAGATGGCGCCGCGGCTGTCTTTCTTTCGCCGGTCGGCGCTTTTGACGTGGGGCGTCACCTCGATGTAGTTCACGTCGTTGAAGACGACCTGGTCGCGTTCGACGGCGCGCTTGTCGAACACTTCGCGGGGGATGTACTTGAGCGC
>JAKJEN010000299.1:0-479 GCA_022705405.1 Planctomycetota bacterium
TTGAAATATCTTTGTTGTTCCTCCCTAATATCGGCGTATTGCCTGAATGCAAGTAAGCTGCTTGTTCTAAATATCTTTGTAATGCAATTTTCTTGTCACTTCCAAAATAATAAAGTTTACCCCGAACCTTCTTGCAAAATTGACCAGTTGGATGTAAAGTTAAAGGAAATTTATCAGAACGTTTTTTTCGTTTATTTTGAATTTCATTCATATGAAAACCTTGAATATAATATTGTTAAATCATTCAAACGAAGAACGGTATAACAGCCATCTGGTTGTAGTAGTAATTTTATTAAAATTATTTGTTTTCCATAAGTAGCTTATTAACAAATACTTGGAGAGGTGTCGGAGCGGCTGATCGAGCTGGTTTCGAAAACCAGTGTGCTCTTTACCGAGTACCGCGAGTTCGAATCTCGCCCTCTCCGTTAAAAATTTCATATTGAGATCCCAATGGGATGGCGTTTATCTGTCATTGCGAG
>JAKJEN010000299.1:518-794 GCA_022705405.1 Planctomycetota bacterium
AAGGAGTTCAAAATATGCTTATAGATATGCCTCTTGATCAGCTTAAAAAATATCAGGGCCGCAACCCGCGTCCAGCCGATTTTGACGATTACTGGAACAACGCACTAAATACTATGAACGAGATCGATCCCAAAATCGACCTTATAAAAAGCGATTTCCAGGTTCCCTTCGCCGAATGTTTCGATCTATGGTTCACCGGCGTCGACAACGCCCGCATACACGCAAAATACATCCGCCCGAAAAATACGCCCAAAAAACATCCCGCCATCGTCTTCT
>JAKJEN010000029.1:0-5317 GCA_022705405.1 Planctomycetota bacterium
GTCTTTGCTTCGTTCGTTTTTCCATTGTGCAAAGCTAAAAATATGAGCCTTTCGTTTATTTATTCAAGAACCAATAAAAATATGAGGTACCGGCAGTGAGAAACCGGCACCCCTGAGAGAAACCAATTTGGCTTCCCCCTTAGCAGATTTATTATAAGCCATTTCCGGTTATTTTGCAAGACATTGCAAATCATTTCTCAACGGGTGTTTAGCCGCCTGTCTCTCCTGATTTTCGATGCCTCATGACCGGTTTTGTCACAATGATTGGAGGTGATGGATGTAAAAAAGATGATTTAATAATCACATCAAAAAAATGCAATTTAACAATTTGAAAAAATCAGGAGAAGAAAGATGAAGACGTTTATTAGTTTCGTGCTTATCTGCACATGTTCGACATTTGTTTATGCCGACTCGAATTATGTTAATCTGCAAAATCCCGATCTTTCCGCAAGGGATATCGGAGGCGGCCCTATCGAAGGCGGCTTCAATATCTATGATGGACAGATTCACTACTGGAATGCGCCGAATTCATGGGGCGGCAACGGGTACAACGTCATGGATACGACGACCGGTACCATCACGAATATGGGAAAACCTGCTTCAGTGAATACCAACGGCTTCGGAGACCCGTTCGGCGTATATGATTCACAGAACAACTGCTTCTATGCCGCAAGCTATAATACTGCCTGGCAATCCTGTCTTTACAAATACAGCTATGAAAACAGCATATGGTCGGAAGAAGGAACTGCTGTCAATATGTACGGCGGCGCGACTTATAACGGCAATCTCTACATTTCCGGTCTGAGATCGCCGTGGTCGGGCGGGTATGACAATACATTCATATCGCTTTACGATTTTTCCCCACTTCATGCCCATGACGCCTTGATAGAGGTCGGTGGAGCATCGGCCCATGTGACCCTTGACGGGCAGGGCAATGTCTATTATGCGACCTACGATCCCACGGGAGAAGGCTATCTTTATCGCTGGACGGCCGAGCAGGTGGCAGGAGTAATGAACAATCTGGCAGGCGGTGAAGACGATACCTTCCTCACTCTTGCCGATGGCGAGAGACTCTCCAGGCTGGCCGGCGGCGCCAACGGCATCGTCGCGGACGAAGCCGGGCATGTTTTCCTCACGTTTAACAGCATGGATCCTTTGCGCCCATCCTCTCTTTGCATGTGGAACGGCATTGCCGGCGACGACTTCAACTATGACGTTCTTGCCACAGCCGGCTCTTCTGCCAACTGGTTTGGTCCGCTTGCCATCGACGGCGACTTTCTCAATGGCGCCCCGCTTTACGGCTCGTATGGGTTTGGCGGCCCGATTACGGAAATCGCCTATCTCGTTCCCGAACCGACGACACTTGCGCTTCTGGGACTTGGCGGCCTGCTACTGCGACGGCGTAAATAACAGGATTTCTTACCGCAGGGCGGAAGTTCCGGAGGATTCCGTCCTGTATTTTAATTTTTGAGGAGATCAAAAATGTTTGGAAATAGGCTGCTTTTTGCAGTGATTACCGTTTGGACGGCAGCTGCCTTTGGATACCAGGGCCCGGAATCTCATGTGATTGTCGGGTCGTATTCAACGGCGATGGATAATTTTCATCCGACAGCTCCCGATGCCGGGGTTCCGGGATTCGTTGGGCCCGATGGCCGAGGTAAATGTCCTCCGGGCCCAAATGATGAAGTGCTCGCCGGTGAGACGGTTAATTACGTAAACCCTGTATTTAACCAGTGGGCAACGGGCTTTGTGAATTATATTCCCGCTCCCGCGGCAGAACCTTTTATTGGCCAAGAGGCGTATGCGCCCTATAGGGGTGTACCGCCGATGTGGCGTTTGCCGCTCAAAGCCCTTGGGCCTGTAACCGGGGATAATTTTGATGTATGTGTGCTGGGCGACCTTTTTCATAAATACCAACTTCCGGGCGAAACTTTCGACAGGTTTCAGATACCCCTGCTCGATCCCAATCATCCCGGCTATACCGCCAATGCTGCGCTGCCGGAAAGCGACCCGCATAAAATTCAGCCCGGCCAGATTACGCTCACCTTCAGCCAGCCCATACACAACGGCCCGGGGCCGGATTTTGTGGTGTTTGAAAACGGGTTCATCTCCGACTATACGCTTCCCACCGGCTCGGTTGCAGGCCAGATATTTGCGGAACTGGCGTATGTGGAGGTATCCACGGACGGCCAAACGTTTGTGCGTTTTCCAAGTGTTTCCCTCACTCTTCCGTTAGATCCAAACGGCTTGACAGATCCCAGTAAGGGCGGCACAGGCGCTTATGGTTGTATTGATCCGACCAATGTCTATAACCTGGCCGGCAAGCACGCCAACGCTTATGGAAGTTCCTGGGGTACGCCGTTTAATTTAAAAGATATTGCCAACGCCTCCGCTGTTCTTAACGGAGCGGTCGATATAAATAACATAAATTATATAAGAATCGTCGATATCCCAGGCAACGGTTTCTTTAAAGATATGGCAACATCCTTAATCGATCCCAGCACCATTGACCCCAATACCGGCCTTGGCGGATCCTGCTACACACAAATACACGGCATACACGACGCGTGGGTAACCTGGGGTTCAGGCGGCTTCGACCTTGAAGCGGTCGGTGCGATTGAACAAATCTATGGCGACGCTGATTCCGATGGCGACGTTGACCTTTTTGACTTTGCAAGGATTGCGGTACGTTGGAACAAATACGGCAACTGGCCGCAGGGCGACTTCGATGAAAATGGTTTTGTCGATCTAAATGATTTGTTATTGCTTAGCTCAAACTGGCTATACAAAGCGTCTCAATAATATGCCTGTACAATGTTCATTCGTGTCTGCCCGAAGACGGTCAGGGGCATTTACGCTTGTAGAACTGCTGGTGGCCATTGCTGTCACGGCAACATTAGCGGCTATACTCTTGCCGGCATTGAGGGCCGCAAACGAGCAGGTAAAACAGGTTGTATGCAGTTCAAACATTCGTCAATTATTTTTAGCCAACCGAGGCTATGCGATCGATAACGATGGATTTTATGTGATAGCCGCTGAGGATATATGGGGCCGAAATTTACATAGGTGGCATGGTATACGCACCAACGTCAACAAACCTTTTGATGTGCTTAAAGGGCCTTTGGCCGCATATCTGGCCGACGGACAGGTTAAGCGATGTCCATCATTTGTAAAGTATCTCGAAACGGCAGGTCAGAACGGCGGCGGATTCGAGGCAGGCAATGGAGGGTATGGTTATAACGATGAATATATAGGCGGCAGAACAGATTTATATGGCATGGGCGAAGGATCAAAGCATAGTGCCAAGGATGTGGATATCCGACACCCCGCTGAAACGGTAATGTTTACTGACTGTGCATTTCTGCAGGGACCTGCGGGAAACGCCGGCGTGTTTATTGAGTACTCCTTTGCCCACCCTCCGTATTGGGTCTGGTATCTTCAAATGATGGGCAGCGTATCAGATGCCGATCTGGCCGCCGGCGCAAATGCCTGGGGGGGCAGACCTAATCCGACTATTCATTTTCGTCATCGCGGTTTTACAAACGTCTGCTGGACAGACGGCCATGTCACAAAGGAAACGATAAATCTGTCGGCGCCGTACATTACACATGCCATCATGGTTGAACAAGAAAGCATCCAAAACGCACTTGGCTGGTTCGGGCCGGCCAACAACAGTTTGTTTGATTTACAATAGATAAATCCCAGAAGGTTCATCATAATGGATCAAGGATAGGTTCAGATCTATCCA
Organism: Planctomycetota bacterium; assembly: GCA_022705405.1. Lineage (GTDB taxonomy): Bacteria > Planctomycetota > Phycisphaerae > Sedimentisphaerales > Anaerohalosphaeraceae > JAHDQI01. The sequence continues at coordinate 3,749 of JAKJEN010000029.1, forward strand.
AAAAACGGCAAGAAAAAATTCGCCACAGCGCTGGTGGTACTGACCGGGCCGTTTGCTAAACAAAAGGCCTGCGACAGTGCCGCGCAAATTCTGCTGGATATGCTCGACTCTCCATAGCAGACTTTTTCAGTTTCAAAGTATCAGAGTTTTCTACAAAATACTTTTTAAAAGACCCTATGGAAAGTCGTCGGTGATAGAATCTTTTTTGGCAGAGGCAGTCGAAAAACTGCCCCTGCCGCTAAGATTATAGTGTCAGCCAGTTTTCGAGAAAGACCTCCAAATCGTCCAGATCCACCTGACTGGAAACATCCAGATCCGCCCAACCGCAATAGTTATTGGATCCGATGCAATTTGTCAACTGCCAGCGACGGGACAGATAAGGAAAGTCAACGATTGTGACGCCATCCGGGCAGGCAAAATCGCCGCGGCCGGCAAATTCCCAGGTTAATTTCGGATAATGGACTCCGTCAACGCACATGCGCCAAATGTCTTCTGTCCCATTGGCTGTTTCATCCAGAAAATCCCATTCGGCATCGACAAATGTGCTCCTGGTTTTCATCTCCGCTGTAGTTAAGCCCGTGCCTGCGGCGCTGGCGTTTTGTTGGCTGCTTTGCCGATCCCAGAATGAATTGGATACCCGGCCCGCAAAATTTTGGCCGATCAGTCCTCCGGGCTGAGCTGAAGCGATTACCCGACCTCTGCTGAAACATCTTGACACAGAAGCGGGTCTGCTGGACAAGACGCCTACTAATCCGCCTCCGGCAAGACCGTTAGCCGTAACGTAAGCGGCGCTGTAAGAATCGCGTATCGTTCTGTACGAAAACCCAACCAGCCCGCCGACACTGTTAGTTCCCTCGACATCGCCTGCGGTATAGCATCGACTTATTGAACCGGTCAACTGATACCCAACCAGTCCGCCAACGGCATCGCCGGCCGAATAGATGTTTACATGGCCCAGTCCCAGATTCCGGATGGTGGCTCCGGAGATATAACCAAACATTCCCACATTATCCTCTGCCAAGTTTGTTACATAACTCAAGTTGTTGATTCTGTGTCCGCCGCCGTCAAAAACGCCTTTAAATGGATTGGCGCTGCTGCCGATCGGCTTATACATCGTTCCGGTGTAGGCCGACATATCAATGTCGCAGATGACCAGAAAATTGTCGCCAAAATAGACAGGTCGATGAGTCAGGTACAGCAGATGTTCCGGTTTGGAAATCCTCCAGGGATTGGCCGCGGTTCCGTTGCCGCCGGCAAACTGCGCCGGCTGCCAGGTTAATTCGGGATAGTCGACTCCATCCTCCCAGATTACCCAGTTGGCCGGAGTGCCGTCGGTCCAGGAAAAATCCCACCCCGCTGAGGTGAATGTGCTTTTGATCTTCAGCAAAGCTGTGCTCAGACCTGTTATTCCGGCAGGATCCGGCGCCACATTGCCCAACCCATCGCTTATTCCGCTGGTTTGCGTATCCCAAAAGCAGGCGGTAAACAGAGCTGGGGCGCCGAACTGCCAGCTGTAACCAACTAGCCCGCCGATCCAACCGTTTGGTCCGGCGCTGACAGCGCCGGTTG
>JAKJEN010000029.1:5444-9340 GCA_022705405.1 Planctomycetota bacterium
CGCCGGTTGAATAGCAGTCGCTGACCGTTCCGTATTGAATATATCCAATCAGCCCGCCGATATAACCGCCGGTGCCTGCGACCGCGCCTTTGGCATAGCAGTTAAGGATCGTTCCGGTATCTACATATCCCAACAATCCGCCAAGAGATCCAGCGCCGCTGACATTTCCTGCGGCATAACAACTGCTGACTGTGCTGATATAAACATGCCCTGCCAGACCGCCGACATGACTGCCGCCGCTTACCGCGGCTTCAGAAAAACAGGAATCGACGGCGCCTTCTACAAGTTCTCCCACCAGCCCGCCGTTATATCCGCCTCCGGCGACTGTGCCGCTTACCGAGCAGTTCTGGGTTGTCCCGTTTAATTGAAGACCGATCAGCCCGCCGATAGACTGGCCTGTGGAAGAGATTTCAATATCAAACAGCTGAACATTCCTGATCAAAGCATTCTCAGTATATCCGAACAAGCCGATTTGTGAGCTGCTTGAACCTGTGTAGGTCAGATTGCTGATGATAAACCCATTGCCGTCAAAGCCGCCGGTAAAGTGATTTGCGTTATTTCCGATAATGTTGTATGACATCCCTGTATAAGCCGACATGTCAATATCTGCGGTCAACTTAAAGTGGCTGGACCAATAAGCAGGCGTGCTTCCAATAGAATTCAGTTCCGCCGGAGTGGAGATCAAAAAGGGATCTGCTGGCGTTCCGCTGCCGCTGAAGGCATAAAGAGCGGACCCCAACAGACAGGAAGCCAAAATGATTGAAAAAAGCGCATAGTGTCTCATGCTCCTAATCCTTTCTCCCCTGCAAGGGATAATCCATAGCGACTAAATGCAGATTGATTCAGCCGCGGGAAAAGTGTTGTCTTGGAAAATGAGTAGTACGGTTCATCTCTTTTTATAAAGAACCAAAGACAGCAGACTGCTATTTTTGCAAGTACGCAACGGCTAAGGAAATGTTCTAAGGACAAATGAACGGAAATCGATAAAAATTGGAGGAAAGAATAAAATGCCAGCTATGGCGTCGTCAATATTGCAATCCGGCCTGATTGGCGATCTGTTTCATCGTCATGTCTGGATGAGCGGCGATGCCTTTTCCTCAAGGATCTGCACGGCCGCCTCCGGCTCAAGCCCGGCCTGTCGGCAAAACTCGCTTAAGGTCAACTGCCCGAATCCCTGTCTCCGGTCTGCCTCCTGATTTTCCGATGTCGTCGATGTCGAGGATATCGCGCCATGCCGCATCCTGCTGCGAATCTCGATCAGTTGGGTAAAAGGTCTCCAATGATACTGGACTCCCATGAAAACAAGTACACTAACACCCGCTGCCAGGAGCCATTCAAACCGGATGCGATACGCTTTTGAACCGATGATTTTCAGGTAATAGAGAATCGGCCGAAAGTTCAGAACCAGATGCAGCAGACAAACCGCAACAAAAACCAAACAATACCAGTTGTGATGGTCTTCCCACTGATGCTTGCTCAGCCCCCAAAAAGTCCACAGATGCCCGCTTCGCCCTGACGGAGCCATAAAAAGCGCCGCTCCGCTCAATACCGTCATCCCAAAGGTCAGAACTGCCAGCAGCGACACAAACGCGCGAAACTGGAACCATTTTTTCTTTTGTTTTTTTATAACGCTTTTCTCCGACATGGCAAATCAAATTGTCTGTTCGGCTTTATCTTTTCAGTTCGGCATCTTTCTGAAGAACTCGTTCGGCCTGGGCCTTGCGAAAATCGATCAGTTTCTTTTGCAGCGGAGCATCGTTCAGCGCCAAAATCTGTACGGCAAACACAGCTGCATTTTGTGCTCCCGCCCGCCCAATCGCCATGGACGCCACCGGCACGCCCGCGGGCATTTGGACCGTACTGAGCAGGGCATCCAGCCCCATCGGCCCCTCTTTAGCCGCCAGCGGAACTCCGATGATCGGCAGAAGCGTTTGTCCGGCCAGCGCCCCGGCCAGATGCGCGGCCATCCCCGCCGCGGCGATAATCACCCGGATGCCTTGTCCGGCTGCGCTTTGGGCAAACTCACAGGCCGCCGCGGGCGTTCGATGCGCCGAAAGTACGCGCACCTGCGGCTCTATTCCAAACTCCTTCAACTGGCGGATGCAAAATTGCATCACTTCCAGATCGCTGTCGGAACCCACTACTACTGCCACAGGAGATTGCTTGTCTTTTGCCGTCATGTTCGCCTCGCCCATAAGGATCTCAATTCCGCTTGTCTTCCGTTTTGGTCGTTAGTATAATACGGGCGAAATGAAAACGCAAGCCGAGGACACAAGATGATACGACAACCGGCTGTGGCAGGCCAATTTTACCCTGGGACCCGAATCGCTTGTCTGGCGGAGATTGAAGAATGTCTGCCTGCCGGTCCTATCGGCGGAGACCTGCCCAATCCTATCGTCGCCGGAATCGTTCCTCATGCCGGCTGGACCTTCAGCGGCGATCTGGCCGCTTCGGTCTTTGCCGCGATCCGGCAAGTCAACGGGCCGGTGGATACCTTCGTCCTCTTCGGCGCCGCTCATCGCAGCTACGGCGGCCCTGCGGCCGTTTTTGACAAAGGCGGCTGGCAGACGCCCTTGGGACTTGTGAGCATTGACGAAGATCTGGCCGCTCAATTGGCCGCCTTTGAAGGAGCCCTCGCCGATCCGTCGGCTCATCGCGCAGAACACAGTATCGAAGTGCAGCTTCCTTTTATCCAGCATCTGTTCCCCAGCGCCAAAATTGTACCGATTCTTGTTCCGCCGGAAGATTTCAATCCGGACTTTGGCAATGCTGTCGGCCGATTGCTGGCTGCTCAAAAAGTTAAAAAGACCGTCTGTATCGGTTCGACGGATCTGACCCACTATGGCCCTCGATACGGTTTTTGCCCTGAAGGCGTCGGCCCGGATGCCCTAAACTGGGCCTTTCAGGTCAATGATATGGAGTTCATCCGCCAGGCCCTTCAAATGGACTGTCGGCAAATCGTGTCGGTCGCGCTGGAAAAACAAAATGCCTGCGGCCCTGCCGCTGCCGCCGCTGCCATCGCCGCCGCCAGGGCTATGGGGGCATCCGGCGGCGTGCTGATCGGACATACCAGCAGCAATGACATCATGCAGAAAAAATTCGGACAGCGAAGCGAAGAATCCGTCGGGTACGCCGGAATCGTTTTTTAATCCGCAAAACTCGGTCCGCATAATCCTGTTTATGTCCTTTCTTGTTTGCAATAATCACTCTGCCCTATCCGTCTGTACCTGCGGAAACCAAAACCTAAAATTGGAAAGGACAGAGCCATGAAAACCAAACCGCATCTCCTGCTCCTTGCCGTCCTGTTTTTCGGATCGATCATGCTTTACGCCGCAGAAGGCGACAAGCCCGAAACCGACAAAGACAAACCGGCGATGCAGGCCGGACAAACCCAAAAACTCAACCAGCAGCAGCGGCTGGAACGATGGATGACGCAAATCAACCAGGCCCATCAGGCCAAGGATTACCAGAAAATGGAGCGGCTCATAAAGCGATACGCCAACGCCCGCCAAAACCGTCATAGACCAGCTGACAGGCATAGACAGATGCAGCGGGAACCAATGAATCGGCGGAATCAGCCCTTAGCCGGCCGAGAGGGGCAGTGGAAACAGAGGCCCGACGCTTTGCAAGAACCAAATCCGCTCAATCGTCCACGTGCACAGGCAGGCGGCCCAAGACAGGACCGGCCTCTCCGCTTTGAACGAGGTACGGGGCAGCAAAGTGAAACCCTCAGGCAGGCGCCTCGGTCCTGGGCGGGCAATTTCAAAGCAAAGATGAGACGATGGGCGAAGAATCATCCGATGGAGTTCAGGCAATTCCTTAATCGATATCTAAACCGTCATGGCCGATGGAATCAACCGGCCCCGATTCGCCCTCGTGCTGACAGGTCCAACTTC
>JAKJEN010000029.1:9388-12370 GCA_022705405.1 Planctomycetota bacterium
TTTTGAACAAAACCTCCTCTTGGCCCGTTTTTGGCCCGCTCTGGTCCGGCGGGCCTTATTTTTGCGCTAAAAAAAGAAAAACCGTGTACCTGCGGAATATGAAAAATCGCAGAGCAAGCGGTCCAATAAGTAAAAAAGAGAAAAGTACAGAAAGGCAAATACGGTTTGTTTTTCAATGGCTCGGCGGGCCTCGTCCCCTTGCCTGATAGCGGACCCGTCGCGGGTCAACAAGATCTTCTTCTCTCTGCGGCATAGTGTTTTGTACCTTCAGGAAAATTCCGCGTCTCGTCAGATATGAAAATATACAAAATAAAAAAGCCGTCTCCAAATCAAACGGGGCGAAAAAGATCGACCGGGTTTGAAAACGGCGGATCGCGACCTCCAGGGGCTTTTTGCGGTGGATGCTTCATTCGCGTCAAGAAAAAAACGGCAGAGTTCATTTCGGTCTCCTTATGGGTCTGTCCCGCAGAACTGCGGAAGAAAAGCGACGGGACGCTATTTTCTTTTCAAATAATCAGGACAAAATATCAACAGTATCAATAAATGCCGGATTAAAAGAAGGTGGTCTGGTTAGGATTTCGGCGGTCCGCGAGCTCCTTCCACGGCCAGCGTCATTTCTTTCTTGTATTCTTTTCTGTTCACTTTTGTACCCCCATTCAAAATGAATTGTACAGGTCGTAGTATAACAGAATGCAGTTTTTGAATCAAGGAATAATTAAGTATTTATTAAGAATTTCTTGAAATTTGTTAAGATTTCGTATTCTATGCAAAAATTAAAGTTTTTATAGGACGAAAGAGGTAAATTTTTTATGGATTATTAAAAATTTTTAATTTTCGATACGAAAAAATGCGGTGTAAAACTGCTTTCTTATTTTTACTTTTCCGGATACATGAATTCCGGCATCCGACGCGGTCGGCCGGAGGAGTCCACGCAGGCCAGAATGCTGCTGCCCTCGGCCAGAAGAACCCCCGTTCCCTGTCGCTTCAGGCAATAAGAATGCTCAACACGGGCGCTGGTGATTCGGCTGCAGATGGTCTCAAGATCCAGTTTTTCATCGTAAAAGGCGGGTCTGCGGTATTTTACGGCCAGTTCGACAACAACGAAATAGATCCCGTTTTTTTCCAGTTCGCTGTAGGCCAGCCCGTTGACTCGCAGCAGTTCGGTGCGCCCCATCTCAAACCATACTGGGTAGACCGTATGATGCACCACACCCGCCTGGTCTGTCTCATTATAGCGGGGAATGATTGTGATCGTCTGGCTGGCGATCTTCGTGCAGACCGGAAAGTTCTCTAATGTCCGTGCCGGATATTCATCTGTTCTCGGATTGACCCGCATCGTTTTTTTGCCACGTCCGATAATTTGTATTTTCCAACAATTGAAGCACTCTACCATACAGATTCTATTTTGCAAGATTTATCGATAACTAAGGAGTTTTTAGAGAGATATAGATAAAACTCTGCTGATCACGTAGAAAAGGAAATTCGAGGATTAAAGACGGATACCATCAATTCTTCCGCTCCTCTGCGTTCGTTTATGCCGTTCAGTTCAGGTCTAATGAAATAGTCAAACCTCAACCCAATGTCCGCATAACGGCTGCCATAAAATCACACGCTGCTCGGCACGGCTGCAACATTTCTTTTAGAAAGACATAAATGTTTATGCGTATTAATCCTTCTGTTTGGCCGGATGTCGTTTAAGAATCTGCAGCAGGTTAAGGTGGTCGTCGGTCCACAGGTCAATCTTGTCAAGATTGCCGTATGGCTTGCTGGCAGACCCCTGCAGCAGGGGTTTGTCCAGAAGCTCTTTTGATGGAGACAGGATAATCCAGTCTGACGATAAGGCCCCAAACCAGGAGTCATCAAACGTTTCCAGCCACAGCGAGCTCAAGTGGAAATGCTCGGCCATTTTCCATAAAACCAAGGGCAAATCCAGATGCATCGAAGAAATATGAAAGGCCAGCGCCCCGCCCGGAGCCAGATGCTTCAGGTAAATCTCAAACGCCTCGCAGGTGAGCAGATGCACCGGTACCGCGTCGCTGCTGAAGGCGTCGAGCACGAGGATATCATAGTTCTGCGGCGGCTGATGTTCCAAAGACAGCCGCCCGTCCCCGAAGATGATTTCTATCTTGGCCTTGCTATCGGCCAGATAAGTAAAGTATTTTTCCGCCATCTGTCGGACCTGCGGATTGATTTCATAAAAGCAGATCGTATCGCTGGGCTTTCCGTAAAAGGCGATCGTGCCGACGCCCAGGCCAACCACGCCGATCCGCCGGTTCCCCTGTTTGTTGCCGGCCTGAATCAGCATGCCGATGCCGCTGCTGAAGCCGTAATAGGCCGTCGGAAGCGAGCGCTTTTCAGGGCTTTGGAACTGCAGGCCGTGATAGGTGGTTCCATGCTGCAAAAGCCGTTTGTGCCGCTGGGGGTCGTTCCAGTCATCCTCCCAGACGGTCAGGACGCCAAAGAAACTGCGGGTCTGTTCAATAGCCCGCTGGTTGGCGGCTGTCCGTTTGCCCATCAGGAAAATACCGGCAACCCCGACAACCAGAAGCAGGGTCACATAAACCGACTTGCGGCGAAACCCTTTCAGATATCGGCGATCTGCAATGACAATCAAAATAACGCAGAAGATCAGGCCCAGATGCAGCTCGATGTAGGTTTTAAAGAGCAGCGGGGCCGCAACAGCGACAAAAAAACCGCCTATTGCGCCGCCGCCTGCGATTCGCAGATAATAGCCGGTCAAAAAGGCCGGATGCGGACGCAAGGCATACAGTTCGCCGTGGCAGACCATGCAGCAGCAAAAGAGCATAAAGGTGTACAGGCCGATCAGGATTCGCACATCCTCTGTCTGCTCTTCATAGAAACGGGCCGCAATAACTCCAACGATGCTGAGGATAAACAGGGTCAAAAACAGCGGGCGAATATACCAGCGCTGGCGGTCAAAACAGAGGATAAACGACAGCAAATACAAACAAAGCGGAAGAA
>JAKJEN010000029.1:12425-21849 GCA_022705405.1 Planctomycetota bacterium
CCGCCAGCAGTTCGACAGAGGCGGCCGCCGGAAGGGCCAGCCACAAAAAGCGTATAGATCGGCTCGGCATACAAATACGTTCGGTCGGCTGGGTTTCCGTGGGCGGAATATCCGAAAGAAGCCATGATTTTTGAAATAGCCGCAGAGCGCAGAGGCCGCAAAGCCCTGCGAACAGGACAAAGCCGACAGACCATAAAGCCGCCTGTTGTCGGCGGCCAAGAAGCGGTTCAAATACAAAGGGATAACTGAGCAGGGCCAGAAGGGAACCGGCATTGCTGAGGGCATAGAACCGGTAGGGAATCTGTCCACGGCCGAGCCGGCTGATCCAGGCCTGCAAAAGAGGGCCGGTGGCGGAGAGGATAAAATAGGGCAGGCCAATGCAAAAGGTGCAGATCCATAAAATATGGACAATAGGGTTTTCCTGCGGAGTGGGTTTGAGGCCCTCGCCGGGGACAATGCGGAAGGCCAGCGCCGCTGCGACCGCCAGGACGAACAGGTGGACCAGGGCTTGGCGGCGCGGGGCCAGGCGGCGGCTCAGAACGTGGGCGTATCCGTATCCGAGCAGAAGAAACAGCTGAAAAAACAACATGCAGGCAGTCCAAACCTCAGGCGTGCCGCCAAACCAGGGGACCAGAAACCGGCCCAGCAGCGGCTGAACCTGAAACAGCAGAAATGCGCTGAGAAAAACAGCGCTGCCGAACAGAACCCGCCAAACGATCGAATCGCTGCTATTTTTTTTCATGCGGCCGATTATATCGGGATCCAGCAGGAAGGGCAATCGGGCCTTTCCTCCTTTTCTGCTTGTACGAAAAAGGGAAAAACAGTAGCATATAATTGCTTTTTCTTTTTCACTGAAACAGGGATATCAAACTTGCTAAAAGATAAGAAAGTAAAAGATTGACGGCCGACAAGACCCATCCGGACTTGTATAAAAAGACCCTGAAAGGCACTCTCTGGCTGTTTCTGTTGCGGCTTTTTCAGCAGATCTTAGGATATGCCAAGTGGATTATTCTGGCGCGTCTTTTGCATCCGCGGGATTTTGGGCTTTTCGGTTTTGTCATGCTGACGCTGGAACTGCTGAATACCTTTACGCAGACCGGCTTGCAGTCGGCCTTGATTCGACACAAAGGCGATATTTACAACTATTTGAATTCTGTCTGGACGGTTGGGATTGTCAGGGCTTGTCTGGTATCTGTGCTGTTATGGGTATCAGCCCCTTCTGTTGCCTATTTTATTGAAGGATCATGGGAATGGAATAGTCGAGATATTTTAAAACCGCATCTTTTTCTCGAAAAGATTCAGAAACAGGATACTCCTGTCTCCGTCTATATTCATGCTCATATTTCTCTGCCTGCTCTGTCGGAAGGGAATAATTTAGAGGAGCGTTCCCAGACCGAAATTGCAAGCGTTTTAGCTTCCGATCTAAATACCCTCTGTCGCGAGCAGGGACTGAAAGATCCGCAGATTTATTCAGAAATCCGTCTTTCCGCATACAGCCGACATTTACTGACGGAGACTCTGGAGGGTTCCAACCTGTATCGTGCCAATCGCCTGCTTTTGGAAGATGCCTATCCCGAATGTCTCCAGCGAAAGATTATCAATAAATCGGAATTTATTCGCATCATCCAAATTGTGGCGGTTTTGATATTTCTGTCTTCCTTTGGAAATATCTGTACGCTTTATTTTCAAAAAGAATTGGATTTTCATAAACAATTTCTGTTGACCAGCATTTCTTCCTTCCTTTCGATTGGGATCACAATCGGATTGGCCGTATTTTATCGAAATGTCTGGCCGCTTGTGGGCGGCTATGCAGCTGCGTTGTTCATTTCTCTGGTTTTGGGGTATTATCTGTATCCTTATAAGCCGCGATTTGAGATGGAGCTTAAAAAAGTTAGGTCCCTGTGGAGTTTTGGAAAGTGGATCACGTTCTCGGGGATTCTGAGTTATTTTTTGACGCAGGGGGACGATCTGTTTGTAGGAAAATTACTGGGTGTTGGAGCGCTGGGCTTTTATTTAATGGCCTATAAGATCTCGAATCTTCCAACGACGGAAATTACGGATATTCTGATGAAGGTGTCGTTTCCCGCCTATTCTAAAATTCAGGACGATCTGCCTCGACTAAGAACGGCTTACTTAAAAATGGTTTCTTTGGTAACCCTCCCGACATTTTTGTTTTCCTGTCTGATCTGCTTGTTTGCGAAAGATTTTGTAGATCTTTTTATGGGCCAGAAATGGACGCCTGTTATTCCCTGTATTCAGGTACTGGCGCTTTGGGGATGCGTACGGCCATTGGGAACCACCTCAGGAGCGGTGTTTATGAGTTGCGGGCGGCCTGCTTATATCACAGGGCTGCAGATTTTTAAGTTGCTGTTTCTTGCCCTTTTCATTTATCCCTTAACTGTTCGTTATGGGATTACCGGAACGGCGCTGGCGGTTTTGGGCAGTTCGGTGATTGTGCAGGTTCCAACCATCTGGTACTTGGCGAAAGTGCTTGAGTGCAAAATCCGGCAGCTGCTTCGCCCAATCTGGGCTCCTTTGGTCGGCGCAGGAAGCATGCTGATTGTTGTATATGCCGTACGGACGTTTGTATTCAGTCAGTCCTCGGGAGCGGTTTTAATTTGCCTTGTTCTTATGGCTCTATTGATTTATTTTATCAGTTCCTGGCTAATGGATCGGTTTGGCGAAAAACGATTGATTTTGCTGTGGCGAGAACAAATTATGCTGTTTTGGAATGTGAGTTCAAAAGATGTCTAACTCAGCCCGCGGAAGAAAGATATTAGTAATAGGAATTGACGGCGGCTGTTGGTCTGTCTTGAACCGGGCTATTGAGGCGGGGGCTATGCCCGTGCTGAAAGAAATGATGGATCAGGGCGGCGCTGGGCCTCTTTTGTCCACTATTCCGCCTAAAACGCCGGCCGCCTGGGGGACTTTTCAAACCGGAAAGAATCCGGGCGCCAATGGAGTTTTTGATTTTGCCTGGTGGGATCGAAGCACACATAAAAGCATGTATGTTAGTTCTGCATCTCTTCAGGATACAATTTGGGATCTGGCCGGCCGGGAAGGAAAACGAGTGGGAATAGTCAATGTGCCGATGACTTATCCTCCCCGAATGGTAGAGGGCAAGATGGTCACCGGACTTCTGACTCCTTCCCTTGAATCAGAATGGACCTATCCGCCTTCGCTAAAGCACGAGTTGCTGCAAGCTGTTCCAGGATATCATATTTTTAATATAAAAAATATTGGACCCAAGAAGGTCCATAAAAATCTCCCCGATTTCCTGGATCAAATGGCGGAGATTTTAGAAAATCGCGCACGGGCTGCGGTTTTCTTAATGGAACAGGATTCTTTTGATTTTTTTATGGTTCATTTTCAGGCCAGCGATGTGGTTCAGCATGCCTTGTGGGGCTACATGAGCCAGGACCATCCCGATTATGACGCGTCTTTGTGCAAGATGATTTTTCGTCGGTTTTATACAAAGCTGGATGAAAAAATTCGAGATATTCGGGAGGTTTTTGGACGTTTCGCAGGAGGCCCCTTCCTTACTGTAGTATTATCTGATCATGGGTTCCAAACCCATTTTAAACGCGTCAACCTGGGCTGGTGGCTGCGGCAGGAGGGCTTTTTGAAAACCCGAAAGATTTCAATCCGCAAACGCATAGAGCATAAAATTAAGCAGTTCCGCCGAACCCAAAATTCTCTCCGAGCGGAAGTTCTCTGGGATCAAACCAGCGTTTATTCCTTCAGTCGCGGAAATTGCGGATTTCTTTATTTTTTAGAAAATGATCCGGAGAAACGGAAGGAAATCCAGCGCCGCTTGCGCCATTTGCTCGAATCCCTGACCGATCCGGAAACCGGCCGGCCCATCGTAAAAAAGATTCATCCGCGGGATTCGATTTATCAAGGCGTCTGTATCGATCGAATGCCTGACTGGGTGATTGATCCGACAGACGGTTATTCATTTACCGGAGATTATTTGCCAGGGCAGAAAAAACTGATCGAACCGGTGTGCCGTCAGACCGATTTTCACGTGGGGATGCATCACCAAGAGGGCATCCTTGTGGTTTGCGGTCCGGGCGTTAAACACAACCAGCGGATAACAGGCGCCCGGATTCTCGATCTGGCGCCGACCCTGCTGGCTGGGCTTGGGGTGACAATCCCCAATGAGATGGAGGGCCGAATCTTACAAGAATTATTTACCGAAACTCTGAATGAGCAAATGTCACACACTCAGAAGAGCCCATCGGCCCTTGACACAAAGACCGCCTCCGTCTATTCAAAGGAGGATCTTGATAAGATTCAACAGCGTCTGCGTGATTTGGGATATATTGAATAACAGGTAAAAGCCCTTCATGTCAAAGTCTGCTCTGTCGAGGAAAGTCCTAAAGATGTACTCGCTTATAGATCAGGATACAGGGTATCCATATTGATCCATTTTCTTTCGGCAGATCGATTCAATTGTCGCCAGATTGTCTCTGCCGAAAAACTCCAGCCAGGTTACGGAGTGGTCTCCTTTGGGCTGATATTGGTCATCGACCCGAGAGGCAATGTTGGCCTTTATCGGAAGTCCCAATTGTTCAGCAAGGGCATAAATTTCGGCGGCCTTGTTTTGCCGAAAGGTTTCATACTTCAGCAGAATCATTTGATCGGCATACCGTTCATAGAGTTCAAGGATTCGGTTCCAGCGAAGGGCCTGGGTGGCGATATAATTCTCCCCCTGAACGCCGAACAGACGGCCTTCCATCGCCAGTCTCCAGATGCTGCCGGGCAAGGCATTAAGCTGCTCTTCGGTCAGATCTTCAGCATTGCCCGGAAGATGGATGGTATTTAAGATGCTGCGGATATTATCCCTTGGGTCTCGAAGAAGAAAGACATACCGTCCGCGTGGAAACAGAGCCAGCAGCTGATCCATATAAAAGATCAGATCCGGTTCCTTCACGATTTTTTTTGAAAACAAATACCGATATCGATTGACATACCATTCCAGAGGGAGCTCTTTTTTGAGCAGTTTTATTTTGACGGAACCGGGCGTTCTCCAAAAAATATCGAGGATACGCTTTTGACCGGCGGCAAGGGCCAGAAGGGCGCCGATGGCAGTTGACCCTGTCTTATAATTGCCGCAGATAAAAATTGTTTCCGGGTCAATTCGGGAACCCAGATTTCGCAAAAAAACAGGAGTTCTTCTCTGCCATTTCCGATACTGCCTGAGCAGTCGGGCAGACAGGGCCTTTGGGAGAATAGATCTTTTATCTTCCTGAGTCATTTTAACGGAAAACCGATTTATGGTATACTTAGTTCAGAATCAAGGAAAATGATACCCAATGAAGAGAGAAAATGGTATCCTATTTTTTATGGAAGTTTTGGTTGTCAGGATTATAACGCAGAAATGAATCAACGAATTTGAGATTCATCAAATGAGACGACAGCAAGTTAGGATTGACTCAGGACATCTGCTTTCAATAGCGGCCTGCCTCCAAATTATTCAGGATGCATCGCGTCCGAAACAAAGCAAGATGGGCATATTAAGCTGTTCGGATCTTTCCGGATATTGGAAAAATTGGCCGAAAGGGATAAACCTGGAAATTCCTTCTTCGGGCGAGGTGGGGCCGGATGAATGCAGGGGTTTAACCGGAAATCAATGGCTTTGGCTGGATCTGGAAGATCAGTTGCCTTTGCAGCCCTCGATATATAGTGAAATTGTTGCGGCAGACTGGCTGGAATATTGTACCTGGCCGCGATGGGCGCTTCAAAAAATTTATCATCTTCTGCAGGATTCGGGAACGTTATGGCTGCTGGTTCGAAATCATCCAACTCCTTTCTTTCAGAGAATAAGAAGGAAAGCCAGGGAACAGAGGCCTGGGGCGCATTTTAATGAAGATATCGAGGAAAGCCCGGCTTTTACTGATTTTTATGCATTTAAAAAGGCGATGTATCCTCCGATTAGTTACCGGGTCAAGCAAATCGAATCCATGCTCAAATCGCTTGGATTTGAAATTCAGCAGATACAATTATTCAATGACAACGGCCGATCTCTTCATCAATGGAATCCTTCCCGCCGGCAGGGAGTCTTGACCCTGATAAAGAAGCTGATGGCCCGATGGTTTTTGGCAAAAGAGAAAATCTGGGTTTTATATGTCTGCAAAAAAATGAAGCCTCGCTGGGAATGGTTTCTGGAAAATATTTCATCGCACCCTGTTTTTCCAGAGAATTTTAACCGACGGTATGCAGAGCCGATAGCCCGACTTCAGCAATGGATCTCTGCATATCCCTCATTTCGTTCAGATTCAGTTTCTGCTTTACCTTGCCCTGCCGGCCGATCCACTGTTTTGGTTTTATCGCCTCATCCGGATGATGAGGCGATCGGCTGCGGCGGCCTGCTGCTGCATCTGATCGAATCTGGAAATCGGGTGGTGGTTCTTCAATTAACGGATGGATCCATCTGCGATTCTCTCCTGGATAAACCGGTTCCCTATCGGCATCTGGTTCGGATTCAGGAAGCCCGGCAATCAGCCCAAACCATGGGCGCCGAATGCCTGTGCTGGGGGGCGGCCGATGGGAATTTGCAGTGTTCCCCGGAATGGATTGAGAAGCTGCATGCCCTTCTTTCTGATCTTCGACCGAACTGGATCTTTGCGCCGTTTGTGAATGATCCCCATCCGGACCATCGGGCCTGCAGCGATCTGCTTCGTGCGGTTTTGCAAAGAGGGTTTCCGGGTCAGGAGGACTTGACTATTTTCAGTTATGAAGTATCTTCCTTTTTGCCGGCCAACGTCTATTTTCGTATTGATCGGCTGATCCGTCGAAAGGAACAATGGCTCCTTTCTTATCAGAACGGATTGAAATCGGTTGATTATGTGGACTTTTGTTTATGGAGACATGCCTATGCCTCTCGGATTTATACTAACCAGCCGGGATATATAGAATGTTTTCTTGTTCTCCGTCCGGAAGAATATCTGTCAGCAGAGGCCTTCGCAGAGTCCTCTCATACTGATCCCTAATAGAGGAATTATGCGAGTCGCTGTCATTGTCAGTACGTTTCCCAAACTTTCTGAGACGTTTATCTTAAATCAGATTACAGGATTACGGAAACGCGGCCATAAGATTATAATTTTTTCTCGATTCAGGCCAAATGAGTCGATTTTACATCCTGATGTCGACATTAATAATCTGCTGAAGGAAACCCGTTATTTTATACAGATTCCTGAATCGAAATGGCGTTGCCGAATCAAGGCAGCTATTTGGATTGTTCTGTCTTTCTTCCGCATCCCGGGCGATGTGATTCGCACACTCCGATACCTTTTAAGCCGTAGAAGGTCGTTTTCATATCCGATTCTTTTTATGGCTCTTGAGGTTTTTCGAGCCCGGCCGGATGTGATTCACGTACACTATGGACACAATGGAAACCTGCTTGTGCCCCTCAAGCGAATCAAACCTACCCTGCCTTTTCTTGCCATGTTCCATGGTCATGATGTCCGTTTGGGAACAGAAGGAGGGCCTGCCTTTTATACGGACTTATTTGCAACAGCGGATCTGATTCTTGTAAATTCGCAGCATACCCGCAGGGCCCTCTTGGATCAGGGAGCTGAACCGCAAAAGACCAGGGTCCATTCCGTGGGGATCGAATTGAGCAAATTCCCGTTTCGTTCCGGATTGCCAAAACGAGAAAGTCCGTGTTTTCGGATTTTGACGGTATCTCGGCTTCACGAAGACAAGGGGGTGACGGATGCAATATACGCCGTGAGTCAATTGGTTTCCAATTTCCCCTCCGAGACGATAGAGTATAGGATCGCAGGAAACGGTCCACTGCAAGAACCGCTTCGGCTGCTGGTCCGGGAATTGGGGCTGTCCAGCCAGGTCACTTTCCTGGGAGCCATGGATCAATCCGCTGTCTCCTCCCAGATGCAGGAGGCGGATATATTTCTGCTGACCAGTATCCATGAGGGTTTGGGGATGGTTCTGCTGGAAGCGCAAGCCGTTGGATTGCCGATTGTTGCGACAGAGACCGGCGGGATTCCGGAAGCCGTGGTACCGGGCCGATCCGCTCTGTTGGTGCCGCCCCAGGATCCGCAGGCTGCCGCCGCTGCGCTGGCCGAATGTCTGAGAGATCCTGAAAAACGCATTCAAATGGGAAAGGCCGGAAGGGAGCATGTCGAAAAACAGTTTGATGTGGAAATTCTGAATGATAAACTCGCTGATTTATACAAGCAGCTGAGGCAGGATAAAACTTAATGGGAACAAATAGCGGCGATCATCCGATTTCGATCAGTGTGGTGATTCCAGCGTTTAATGCGGAAAGCTATATTGAACGCGCCCTTGATAGTATTCTGCAACAAACATCTCCAGCCGATGAAATCATTGTTGTTGATGATGGTTCTACAGATCAAACGGCTGTGAAAATCAAAAAATACGAGCCCTATATAACTTACTTGTATCAAAAAAATAGCGGGGCCAATGAGGCCAGAAATCTCGGAATTCAAAGGGCTGCGGCCGATTGGATAGCCCTGCTGGATGCAGATGATCAGTGGCTGCCGGACAAACTGGCCATCCAGAGAGAGATTCTCGAAAGATATCCGCATCTGGTGTGGGCATACGGCAATTATACAATTTGCAAAGCCCGCTGCAGCATGCAAGACGCCCACCGCCAGGAAGCTGTCCAGATCCATCTGAAGGAAGGATCTTACTTCGATGATTTTCTAAGGGCCTATGCCTATCGAATTCCGGTCCATACAATTACGATGATTGTCAAAAAAACCGCGCTGGCCGAAATTGGTCTGTTTCTCGCGGGACAGAAAATCGGGCATGATCCGGATGTTGCGCTTCGTTTGGCATATCGCTATCCGGGGGTGGGCTACAGCGCACAGCCGTTGGCGATTCATTATTTCGGGAGACAGGAAGGAATCACACAGAAAACAAAGAGACTCCTTGAAGAAAAAAAGGAATTCCTTCTGCGGCATCTGGAAATGTCCGCTCAATTCGACAAAAGACCCTTATTTGAGGTCTGTGCTCAGATGCTTCTCAAACGTTGGATTCGAGAGGCAATGGAAGAGTATCCAGGCGAAGAACTCGAATCTTTTATTCGACAGTTTCGGCCTTTGATTCCGCGAAATCTCAAGGCAGAGGCCTGGCTGCGACGGCGACTTCCCTGGGTTGCCTCGCCTGTTCTGGATTTCTATTTCAAACTAAAAAATCAAATGCGCAGAGAGGTTATCGAATGACCGCAAAGAAGTCCTCTCTAAAAATTACTTTTCTGTTGCAGAACTTTCCGTCGATGTCGGAACGTTTTGTGTTGCGGCAAATTACTGGACTGCTGGATCTGGGCCATCAAGTGGATATTGTAGCCGAACAGAATCCCGGACAGTCCGTGATCCATGACGAAGTACAGCGATATGACCTTTTAAAGCGAACGTATTATCTGCCGTCTGTGCCG
>JAKJEN010000002.1:0-21018 GCA_022705405.1 Planctomycetota bacterium
CCGCCTGCCAGTTCCTGACCGGTTATATGACGGGGCTTGTCCTCAGATCCTTCTTCTTTGCGAATTTTATCGATGGTTTCGGCCAGACCCTCGAAAATAAACTTGAGGGCTTTCGGGTCATAGCGGCCGTCTATTCGAGCAATTTGATCAATTGTTTTTTTCATGGTTATTTGTAATCCACATGTGTGGATTGGTTGGGCCGGTCATTTTAATGGACGCGCTGGCCGGGTCGGCCGCCGCTGTCAACGGTCAGCAGAAAGACGTTTTCGCCGCCCGGTCCGGAGGCACAGACCATCCCATCGGAAAGACCGAATTTCATCTTTCGCGGTTTGAGGTTGGCCACACAGACCACCAGCCGACCAATCAGATCTTCGGGTTTGTAGGCCTTGGCGATTCCGGCAAAAACATTCTTTTTCAGGGCCCCCAGATCCAGTTCGAGGGCCAGCAGTTTGTCAGCTCCGTCTACCGGCTGGGCTTTGCTGATACGCGCGATCCGCAGATCGACTTTGGCAAAATCCTCAATCGTGCATTCTGGCGCAATGGGTTCATCCAGTTGCTGAGTCGTCTGGGCGGCTTGCGGCTTGCTGTCTTCAATCATGGCGTACACCTTTTCTTTTTCTACACGTTCAACAAGGCGTATGTAGTCTTTGATCGGTTTGTTTTCAATCACGGTCTTTACGTCGGCGAAGGTCAAAGGCGGGATATCAAGAAAGGCCTCAACGTTCCGGGCAAACACCGGCAGGATGGGTTTTAGGTAAATGGTTAAAATCCGCACGGCATTGAGGACGGCCGTTAAATTCGTCCGCGTTCCTTCCGGGTCAGTCTTGAGGGTGGCCCAGGGACGGACCTCGTCGACAAAGCGGTTGCACACATCGGCCAGAGCGGTAATGCGGCGAACGACGGAGGCAAAATTGAGCGATTCATAATCGGCTGTGATTTCGTCTTTGGCGGCGGCAAGTTCATCGGCCAATGCACGTCCTTTTTCATCCAGAACCGCCAGTCGACCGCCCAGTTTCTGGCTGAGCATAGGGCCGGAGCGACTGGCAAGGTTGGCCAGTTTGCCGACCAGGTCAGAATTGACTCGGCTGACAAAGTCCTCGGTGTTCAGTTCAATATCGCCTATATCCCCGGATAGTTTGGAGGCATAATAATAGCGGATAAACTGTGGATCCAGGTGTTTTAAATAGGTTTCGGCCATGATGAAGGTGCCTTTGCTTTTGCTCATCTTCTGACCATTGACGGTCAGAAAACCATGGACGAAAAGTTTATCCGGCACGCGGATTTTGGCCGCCATCAGAAGAGCCGGCCAGAACAGGGCGTGGAAATACATGATATCTTTACCGATAAAATGGCAGATTTCATACTCGCCGCCATTCCAAACCTGTTCAAAATCCAGTCCATTTCGATCGCAGTAATTCTTGCAGGAGGCCATATAGCCGATGGGCGCATCGAGCCAGACATAGAAATATTTATCTTCTTCGCCCGGGATTTTAAATCCGAAATACGGCCCATCGCGGGAAATATCCCAATCTTTGAGGCCCGCAGAAAACCATTCGTCCAGTTTGCTTCGGACCGAATCCTGGACATACCCTTTATCGAATAATTTTTTCAGTTCTTCTTCATAGTCGCTTAGCCGAAAGAAATAATGTTCGCTTTCTTTGAGGATCGGGGTTTGGCCGCTGACTGCGCTGACCGGATTGATCATTTCGGTCGGCTGGTAGTGCGCTCCGCAGACATCGCAGGAATCGCCGTATTGATTTTCTGCTTTGCATCGCGGACAGGTACCTTTGATATAGCGATCGGGCAGCCACATCTGTTCCTGCTGGTCATAGGCCTGTTGAATGGTCTTTTTTACGATGGAGCCGGCCTCTTTGGCTCCTTGATAAATCCGCTCGCTGAGCTGGCGGTTTTCCTGCGAATGAGTCGTATAGTAGTTGTCAAACTCAATTTGAAAACCGTTAAAATCTTTCAAATGCCGGCCGTGGACTCGGCGGATCAGTTCTTCCGGCGTGATGCCCTCGCTTTTGGCGCGAATCATCACGGGTGTGCCGTGTGTATCATCGGCGCAAAAGTAAAAGCAGGTATTGCCGCAGGCCTTCTGAAAGCGGACCCAAATGTCGGTCTGCAGGTATTCAACCAAATGACCAATGTGGATTGGTGCGTTGGCATAGGGCAAAGCGGAGGTGACAATCAGTTTTCGGGTCATGCCGGCGCGCTCCCGGAAGAATCGTTCGAATTGTTCGGAATAGGGCGCTGTGCGGACTGGTTGTGCCCGGAATCATTCTGGGGTTTCTGCTGGCGATTTCGTCCGCGGCGGTTTTTGTCACGATCGAAATGGTTTGGCTGATTGGCCTGGGGTCGTCGATTTTGTTCGCTGTTCCTTATGTCATCGTCCCGATTGAAGGGCTGGCTGTTGGATGATTCAGACGTCGGCAGAACCGATTCGCTGCGCAATTGGCGGGAATCTTCAAACACCCCTTCCATTTCATGAAAAGCAAATTCTTCATCGACCGAAGAAAAATCTGTTTTCGGGAAGGATTCGGGAAACTCGGAATTCTCCTTCTCGACGGCTTTGAACGGGCTGCTTTCTGCATCTTCTAAAGAGCCATTCTGATTTTCTGGATCTGGCGCAGGCAGATCTTTGAGGATTTTAATTTGATCCAGCGGCCAGGCCTGACGTTCTCCATTTTCTGTTTGGATCACGACCAGCTGGGTCAAAACCTGCGTATCAACCACCCGGCCAGTACTCTTAGGGGTCTGGACCAATGTATTTCGGTGCGGCAGATTGTTCTTCAATTCTCGATAGGTGTAATCTTCGTATCGCAGGCAGCATTTCAGCCGGCCGCAGTGCCCGCTGATTTTGGACGGATCAAGGGTTGCCTTCTGAAGCTTAGCCATCCGCATATTTACCGGATCGAGCGTCTTAAGAAATCGCTTGCAGCAGCATTCAAGTCCGCAACTTTCAAAGTCGCTGATCAGACGGGCTTCGTCTCGCGATCCGATCTGGCGCAGTTCAATACGCGTTTGATATTCACGTGCCAGCCGTTTTACCAATTCGCGGAAGTCCACTCGTCCTTCGCTGGTAAAGTAGAAGATAATTCGCTCGCCGCCGAAAAGGTGCTCGGCTTCAATGATCTTCATATTGAGCCCTAATTCGTTGGCGATTGTCTGACAGCATTTTGCCTCATCAAGAGCGGATGTTTCCAGATGTTCCTGCTCTCGAATATCCTCATGAGATGCGAATCGCACAAATCGTCCCCCCGTGGTCAAAGAAAATTCTTTGTCGCCCTGGGTAAAATAGGCCTCGACCTGTTCAGGTGTTGAGCGATAGGCGCCGCCGCGGTAGTTATAGGGACCAACCAATTGACCCAGTTCAAGACCCCGTTCAGACTTGACGATGACATGGGTTTTGTTTTTTGGGATTTGCGATTCGTTATGTTCAAACCATCCCAAAATACCCATGCGGCCGTAGCGAACTAACATCAATTTATTATGTTTTTGCCCTTTGGGCTTTGAAATCTCTTCCTGTACCATGAATCCACTGACTCCGGAAGTCAACTCGATTGCCGGTCTATAAGACCGTTTTTCAGACCAGCGAATCTATCAGTATATCAGAAAAAGACAATTTGAACAAGACCTGTTCGAAAATCAGTTTTTCGTTGACATTGTCGTCAACCCAGCCGAGCAGATTCTGGAGAACGAGAATCTTTTCAGCTATCTGTCGGCTGTCATAAACGGAAGACAACTTTTGTACAGATAAAATCTGATCCGAATTAACCAGATAAGATTGCTTTCCCAGTTGATACCCCGCAACGTCTGAAAGAAGGGCTATAACCATTTGGATCAGCCCCTTCTGGGTCCGGCGGGTCAGGCGAGGTTTTTGGCGGCCTGGCTCATCCAGGCGGCAGTGTCAAGGGCGTCGGCCAATTCAAAACGACAAAGCCGATCTACCAGCTCTTTTTTAATTTCATAGGCCCGGGGAGATTTTTCTTGCGTATCAAGGGCGGCCCAGGATAGGGCCTCTCCAAGACGGCCTTCACTAAAGCGCGCCCAATACAACGCTTCGGAATCGTCTGGGCAGACAGGTTTTAGTTTGGACAGAATAAAGGATTCCTCGACTGGGCCAAATTGGATAATCCGGCAGCGCGATTTTGTGGTAGGAAGCATTTGCTCCAGCCGGCTGCACAGCAGGATCAGAACACAAAAAGAGGGCGGTTCTTCTAACACCTTAAGCATGGCATTCTGGCTGCTCGGATTGACTTTCTCGGCTTCATCGATGACAAATATGGAGTATTCGCTCTCGGCGGCTTTGACGGCGATTTTTTCTATGACAAATTCCCTGATGACATCAACAGGCATCTCAAGCGGGGCATCCTTTCCCTTGCCTTCTTCTGTGAATTGACTTAATTCCTTTTGAATTAGTTTGAAATCGGGGTGTGTGCCTGCGTCAAAGAGTTTGCAGGATCGGCATTGTCCGCAGCTATCGGCTGTAAGGACTCCATTTATTTTTTTTTCAATCCGATTATGGCACAAAAGCATTCTGGCCCATGCCAAAGCGGTGGTGCGTTTGCCGACGCCATCAGGACCGACAAATAAGCAGGCATGAGCCATTTTGCGGGAAGCGAAGGCCCGCTGAAGTCCGTTTATCGCGTTCTGTTGGCTGTGAATGTCTTTTAACTGCATTTTATTTTAACAGACTCTGTACTTTCTCTACTACCTGCCGATGGACGGTCTGGATATCCTTTGAGGCGTCGATAAGAGGCATATTGTTATGCTGCTGTGCCAGTTTCAGAAATCCCTCTCGAACTTTTGCGTGATAACTCGCTCCTTTTTGTTCCATACGGTCCGGTTCGGGTTTCATTCGTACGGCAGCCGTATTGGGATCGACATCAAGGATGAGAACAACATCGGGCCAGACGCGCGGGAGGGAGCTTAAGGCGATCTGTATTACCTTATCAATGCCAAAGCCGCCCGCCCAGCCCTGATAGGCACAGGTACTGGTCAGCCAGCGATCCATTACTACGCAGTGCCCTTCAGTCAGATCAGGCCCGATTTTTTCTTTCCACAACTGGGCGCGAGCGGCCATATAGAGTAAGACTTCGACGTTATCGCCCATGTCGATATGGGCCGGATCCAGAAGAATATCTCGGATTTGCTCGCCGATTGCTGTTGTGCCCGGGTCTCGATAGGAAACGGCCGTAACCCCCTGATTGCGCAGCCATTCGCAGAGCAATCGCACCTGGGTACTCTTGCCGCAGCCGTCAGGACCGTCCAAAACAATAAATGTACCCTGCAAGGAGTTCAAGAAGTCTCCTGTGAGTTCGACTGGCTCTGTCGATTGATTTCCAGCATTGCCGTCAGAAAAAAAACCAAAAACACGTTGCCGGATACAATACTGAAAAGCCCGACATGAAGCCAGAGAAATTGTTTGGGAAAGGGAATCAGCAGCAGCAAACTAAAGACCGCCAAAATCAGGGCATATCCAAGTTGGATCGTTTTCATTAGTTTTTTCATATTGCGCATCATAAGACTGCGGCAGCGAGCCACAGCGACAGTCAGAGGGAGATCCTGCAGGATGATCAGGTTCGGCACCAGTACAAGCGGTTTTGTCAGAATCGCCAGGGCGAAGATTTGGGACAAACGCAGGAGCCATTCGGGGATCTGGTCGCCAGGCATTTGCTGATAGAGTAAGAGATACAGGATCAGCAGCAACAACATCGTCAGAAGAGACAAGACCAGATTGAAAAGAAGATAGGGCAGAAACAGCTTCCAGAAATAGGGTCGGCCCATTCGAAGAAGATCAGAGGGCTGGCGGGGGACCAGCGGATCAAAAACAGCAGACCGCAAAAAACCTGCAAACAGCATCCCCAGCAGGATACTGAGCGTCATCAGACCCGCTCCCAGTCCGAAGGCAGACCAAAAGGGAAGCTGCTCAAATTTTTCGATGGAATAAAACTCCTGGCTTATCTGTGCAGTCAGCGCCGAAAGGCCGGCAAACAGACCAATCAGCATGACCGCTTCGGACCATCGTGCTTTCAAAATGCTTGCGGTATGGTTTGACATCGTGAAAAGGATCAGGCGCCGAAGTGGACTTTCCCCCGGCCCAAAAGGGCTTCCAATTTTTTGTGGCAATCCAGATCCGCTCGAACGGATAAAGTTGCGTCGGCCCGGGCAAAGATCCGAAAGCGGGCGGGCGTCAGGATGTTCAATTCAACCCGGCTTTTGCCGCGGTAACGAGAGCAGATCTGGCGGATCTGCTGCAGCGTCGATTCGTCGATCATCTGGGCGTCCATATCAAGGACGACCCGGCCGCTGAAACGTCGGCCGACTTCCTCCAGATCCATCAGTTCCTCGCACAGGATATTCGGCGTTTCCCGTCGGGTATCGACCTTGCCTCGGACAAAAAGAATGCGGTCAATCTGAAGGAGATCCTGGTATTTTTCCAAAACTTTCGGAAACAGGACGATTTCACATTTGCCCTGGACATCTTCAAACTCCGCGACAGCCATCTTGGAGCCGGCATTTCTTCCGCTGCGGGTGATATTGTAGCGGATTTTATTAATCATGCCGCCGAGGACGACTTCTTTATCCTGCCGCCGCTGGAGTTGGCTGGTATTGGCGGTGGAATAAAGGCCGATGATTTCGGCGTGTCTGCTGAGGGGATTGCTGGTGACGTAGAAGCCGAGCACTTCTTTTTCATAGGTCAGCATCTGCTGTTCGGGCCAAGGCGCCACGTCGGGCAGAATCTGCTGATCGGCTTGCGCATCGATCTGTCCAAAGATGCCGGCTGAGAAGAAATTCATCTGTCCCTTGTGCAGATCCTCTTGTGCGGAGGAGCCGATTTGCATGGCTTTTTCAAGTCCGGCCATCATCTGGGCGCGGCTGCCGCCAAGGGCGTCGAAGGCGCCGGCTTTAATAAGGGCCTCCAAAACCTGCTTATTGACGGCACGGAGATCGACATTTTCGCAGAAGTGAAACAAACTCTTGAAGCGCCCGACTTTTTCACGAGCGGCGATGATCTGTTCAACGGCCTTTTCTCCAACGCCTTTGACCGCCGCCAGGCCAAAGCGAATCAGCCCGGTCTGTGCGGGAGTATTCTCCTGCCGGTTATACACAACGGTAAAATCCACGAAACTGTCATTGATATCCGGCGGAAGGACCTGGATGTTCATCTCGCGGCACTCGCCGATGTATTCAACTACTTTATCGGTACTGTCCATTTCGTAGGTCAGGACGGCCGCCATAAACTCGACGGGATAGTAAGTTTTCAGCCAGGCGGTCTGGTAGGCCACAAAGGAATAGCGGGTCGCATGGCTCTTATTGAATCCGTAATCGGCAAAACGACGGATCAATTCGAAGATTTCTTCCGCCTGGGAGGGCGTCAGATTTTTTTCTTTGCATCCGGCCAGAAAGCGTTTGTTTTCGGCCTTGATGACTTTCTCTTTTTTCTTGCTGATGGCCTTAATCAGCGTATAGGCCTCTCGCAGAGGAATATTACCCAGTCGGTTACAGATCCGCATAACCTGTTCCTGATAGACCATAATGCCGAAGGTCTCCGCCAAAACTTCTTCCATGATCGGATGCGGAACCGACCACTTGGCGCCGTGTTTGCGCTCCACGTAATCCGGGATCAGGGCCATAGGGCCGGGCCGATAGAGGGCGTTGGCTGCGATAAGATCTTCGATCCGATCGGGCTTGAGTTTGCGCAGAAGGTCCTGCATTCCCCCGGATTCAAACTGGAAAACGCCTTTGGTTCTGCCGGCGGTAAAGATTTCGCGAAAGACTTTCTGGTCTTTGATGTCCACATTTTCGATATCGACAATGGAGTCGTGGATTTTGCCGATCAGATCCACTGCCCGCTGAATGATGCTGAGGGTTTTAAGGCCCAAAAAGTCCATTTTCAACAGGCCGACTTTTTCCACTGTAGGCCCTTCAAACTGGGTGATGAGATCCTCTGAGCCGGCCTGCTTATACAGGGGCAGAAAATTGGTGAGGGACTGATCGGCAATGACTACGCCGCAGGCATGAACAGAGGCGTGTCTTGCCAGCCCTTCGAGTTTGCGGCCGATTTCGATTACATGCCTGGTTTTTTCATCGCTGTCACAGGCCTTCTTCAGATCGGGCTCGACCTCAAGGGCCTTATCGAGGGTCATTTTGAGTTCATTGGGAACCAGTTTGGCCAGGCGGTCGGCCTCTGCCAGCGGGACATCAAGAACCCGGCAGACATCGCGAATGACGCCCCTGGCCTTCATCGTTCCAAAGGTAATGATCTGAGCGATATGGCCGTATTTTTGGCGGACATATTCAAGGACCTTTTGGCGGCCGTCTTGACATATGTCCACATCAATATCGGGCATTTCGTCCCGTTGGGGATCCATGAACCGTTCAAAAAGCAGGTCATAGCGGATGGGGTCTACATCACAGATATTCAGGCAGTACCCGACGATGGTACCCACAGCGCTGCCGCGAGCGCCGACGGGAATATTATTGCGGCGGGCAAAATTGCAGAAGTCCCAGACGATCAGAAAATAACTGGCAAACCCTTTACGTCCAATGACTTCCAATTCTCTATCGAGACGTTCCTGAATCTCGGGAGTAATCTTTCCGTATCGGTTTTTTGCCCCTTCCAGAACCAGTTCCGTGAGAGTTTCTTCTGCGGTTCGGCCATCTGCGGTCTGATAAGCAGGGGCGTGGCGGGTTTTCAGATCCAGTTCTACCTGACAACGACGGGCGATCTGGAGAGTATGGTCACAGGTCTCAGGATAATCCGCAAAAAGCGTACGCATCTCCTGTGGACTCTTCAGATAGACATCAGCAGGATACCGCATCCGGTCTGAATCGGTGATCTTTTTGCCGGTGTTGATGCAGCATAAAACATCATGGGCCTCGTAGTCGTCAGCGTCCAGAAAGTGCACATCATTGGTGGCGACCAGTCCTACGCCCATTTGGTGCGCCAGATCGATCAGACCGGGAAAGACTTGCGGGTAGTCATCATCCTGGTGCTGCTGGACTTCAATAAAAAAACGATCCGCCCCGAAAATTTTCAGATATTCTTCTACAGCACGCTTGGCCGCTTCTATATCGTGCCGGACGATAGCCGCGGGAACCTCGCCTGCGATACAGGCAGTTGTACAGATAAGCCCTTCATTGAATTGGGCCAGAACTTCTTTGTCGATCCGGGGTCGATAATAGAAACCCTCTGTATAGCCGATGCTGCTGAGTTTGAGGAGATTGCGGTAACCGGTCTGATTTTCAGCCAGAAGAATTAAATGAAAGGTATTGTCTTTGACGCCTCCTCCCTTTTGACGTTCAAAACGGGATCCCGGAGCGATGTAGGCCTCGATTCCAAGAATGGGCTTAATTCCGGCTGCACGGGCCTGGATGTAGAAATCCACAACGCCAAAAAGATTACCGTGGTCGGTAATTGCAACCGAATCCATTCCCAGTTCCTTGCAGCGATCAAAAAGCCGTCCAAATGAAATCGCTCCGTCCAAAAGGGAATACTGCGTATGTAAATGAAGATGCGTAAATCCTTTATCTGCCATGAGTTTTCAGCACTCCATTATAATTTTTTCATGCAAGGGACTATCATAAAGTTTTTTACAAGAATATCAAATCATTTCTTTGAAAGGTCCTCCAGGTTAACATGATTGACAAAAAAAGAAAGTTGAGCCAAATTATGTTAAATTGCGTAGCATGTCCGGAATAATACGGATAAAAAAATGAATAATCTTTTTATGGAATGCTGTAAGAACTTATATTATAATGAATAAAAGAACGATAAAAAATTTAATAAAATTATTGTAATCTAAATTCTAAATCAGTATATTTACGTATAATCTAAGGAATAGATAAAAGTTTTCTCCCCTCCAAGGAAGAGACCTTACGATTGTATAAACAACTGTCTACAAGGCCTCTTCCCTTATTTCTTATAAGCTCCCGGAGCGGCTTTTTTTTCGACCTTTCCCTATCCTGTTTTTATATATAAACTTATAGGAGTTTCACGGAATTATCACAAAAAAGCCGATACATAGATGCCGCTTTCCTGGGGTGGTTTGAGGGGAGAAAACTTGAAACCCTCCTCAGGAAGCGGTTTTTTATTTTAGCGAAGGTGGATATCTATGCGGCCGACTTTCTGCTGGCGGATTTGTTCGGCTATTTGACCGGCCAGTTCGATGGCTCGAATTTCGGGTCCATTATCGATCTGATAGGCCCCGGGGCGAAGGGCCGCAGGACCAAATGTGTCTTTGCGAGCAGGATTATGGTACACCAAAAGGATCCGGCCCAGCAGGGCACAGGTAAATGTATTTTCGGAAATTTCAACAGATTGCTCATTCCAATGAATTACTGATGTTTTTTCAGTAAACCATGCGCCGGGCAGTGCGGGGGCGGGAGCAAAGATCAGGCGTCCTTTGTGGATCCGAAACGGCCGAGGGCCGACTGTCAAGTGGAGCCAGATATGGATAAACTCGGCGGTGCTTCCGCTAAGCCGTGCGACAAAACCGCGGCCGCGGGCCTGCGGATCCGGACAGACTGAGGAGGCGATAAATGAACTATTTTCAAGAATGCTGCGTCCGTACACAGCTGGATCCATAAACGGAACCAGCATGGTTTGAGCGTCGGCGTAAAATTCTTCATAAAGACCCTGTTTAAGGAGTTCGAGCAGATATTTATAACTCATGTGCAGCCAGATGGATTCATTTTCAAACCAGCCCCGGCTGAAGGTGCGCGCTCGTCCGATCACCGGAGAGCATTCGGCCAGGCATTCATTGAGTTTGTACATCTGAAGCTGGGGATCCAGGAGCCGGCTGCGGCGCAGAGTTTGATATATTTTCCGTGCCTGCTGGCTGTCACAAACCCGAAGCCAATGGACCTGTCCTTCAAGAAACAAAGGCAGGGGGCGGGCCTGAAAAGAATCAATGTTAACATGCTCCGAATCGGTCTGCATAGCCGCTATCGGTTTATGAAAATAGTAGGTGTGCAGCAAGCCGGTGTCGGGATCGATGGATTCATTGACTCCCCGTTCAAAACGAGCTGCGGCGGCTTTAAGCAGATTCCGAATCGAATGTCCAGAAATCAAACGGATTTTATCCGAGTTATTGTTATAAATTTTCTGGCGAAATGTTTCGCGGATTGTTGCAGAACGATCCCAGTCATATTCTTTTTTCAAATCGTCCGCCACGGCATCCAGCAGGGCGGCTGCTTCTTCCGGAAACATCGTATCCGGCATCTGCGGCAGGGTGTCGAGAAGCCATCGAGCCAACCGAAGCGCCTCGGCGGTTTCACAGGTGGATGAACCGAACAGGCCCGGCAGACCGTTCATTGCGTCATTCCAGCCGGGGCGGCCGGCTTCCATTTCGATGCCGCGCCCTTCATAATCGAGACTGACGGCCTTAACGGCCAGCAGGGCGCACAGTTTTCCCAACACCGTAACCGGAGGCAGAGGAACGGGCATTACGGTTGTGTTGGTCACGGCGTTTAACTGAAGAGGGCCGTTTTTGCGGCGAAGATATTTTTGTTTCCGCGGGAGGACCTGGGCCGGTTCGAAGAACCACTCAATATCCGCCTTCTGAGTCAGCATCTGTTCAATGCGGTCCGGATAGACGGCCGTATAGGCCTCCATCAGATCGATGATATAAGTCCAGTGGTCGATCCAGTAGCCGCCTTCGTGGCCGCAGGCCATCAGTCGGGTATTGCAGCGGCCCAGGAAGTCATGCAGCCAGCGCAGCCGATCCGGGATTTGGATGGCGTAAAAATTGGCCCAGGACAGCAATTGTCCAGGCAGGAAGGGATGGCGGACCAGTTTGATGAAAGCGGCCCTGGCTTCAGCATCGCAGGCAGGACAAAGGGATTCTGCATCGATTGATTCGGGCAGGGTCCACCGATAGCCCTGGATAGACAGGGGATTGTATCCATCGGCTGATAAGAGGTTGACGAACATCCGAATTTCCGCATCGCCTGCTTCCGGATAGAACCAGATATTGCTGCGTCGGTTCTGGCAGATATCGCGATAGTTTCCCTCGCCGCTGGAAAGAGGACAGGCCGGAAGGTCGAAGAAATTATAATCCCGCTCGGCATCCCCGTGACGGCGGGAATACAAATGCAGCGGAATGTCACCGGCAGCCGAAGGCATGGAGATCGGCAGGCCTCCGCGAAGGATGTTATCCAAAAAGTTTTGTCTGGCGTAATTGTTCAGCGCCGGTATGGCCGAACCGGTCAGGGCGGGCTGGGTTAAGGATCGGATCATTTGATGGCTTTGGCGGGAGGCCTTTTCAAAATCTGAAAGCGTTTTGAATTCCTGCAAAAAAGACCGAAGCAGGGCTTCATTGGGCGCCATTCCCGACAGGGCGGCCAGCACAGTAGTTTCGTTGGGGCCTATTTTAAGCCGGAAAGGAGCCATAGCGCAGGGCAACTTGTTTTCGCCTACCTGCCGGCTTCGATCCAAAGGCGCCTGTTCGATGAACGACCGAGGCGTGATAAGATCCTGATCGGTTCCGAATATTAAGTCCGGATCATAAAGCGGCTCAATGGGCAGAAGATAATCCCCGTCGCTGAGCCAGGCGGCATAGAAATTGCCCTTGCGAACTTCTTCGACTTCCGCTTCATCATGGGCCATCACCTTGGCTGCATAAAATGGAACCCAATCGGCCACAAGACGCACAGAGGCATAGGCCTCGTAAATCCGGCGCATTGTCTTGATCCCGACGTCGGTAAAGCCGGCCGGAATTACCAAGGGCAGGCCGTCCAGGACATGGAGATCCCGATTTTGGGAAGTCAGATTCGTCAAGGTCAGCAGCCGAACCAAAGATCCAATTGCTTGATTTACGGGGGAAAAATAAGTCACCTCAAAGCGCAGCCCCAGCGTATGGTTTTCTTCACAAATTGTCAGCCGGTCAATTTCCATCCGCATCCAGCGTTTGTATTGTGAAGTTTCCGAGGCGGGATTGTTCTGAAAGGGTTCGTAATATTGATTGTCAATCATGCAAAAGGTGCGAAAACCCTGCACTCCGGTCAACTGGTAGGCCCAATTGGCCGGAAGAAACTCTACAATCGCCTGATCCTTATTGGCAACCCCAAAAGAAGAGATCGCCTGAGCGCGATTGACGTACAGACACCACAGAGGAACCCCGTTTGGTCCGGCGATTCCGGGCAGAAAACCGGCAAAAGCCGGCTGTTTGTCATAGTGGTCGATCCAAAATCGACCCTGCTCATCCAGCCGGTATTCTGCGGAGGAACCATTGGTTTCGGCTCTTGTTTTACGGCTGCGACTATTCGTAGTCATAGTCTGTTTCATTTTCAAACCGGATTAATTCCGTTTTTCATAAAAAAATACGGCGGATTTTCATTTCCGATACGGCGGCGCCGTCGTCCCCCGGATCTGGAGAGTTTCTTCAAGCACCAGATGCTGGGGCGATATCTTTTTAGTCCCCCGAATCTGCTTGAGCAGAAGATCGGCAGCCAGAGCGCCCATTTTTGCTGAGCACAAATCTATAAAAGACAATCCGGGACTCATGATCCGATTGGCATATTCATCGCAGAAACAAATGATGCTAACCTGATCGGGCACAGAAATATCCATTGAATGAGCCGCCTGCAGCAGATTTAGTGCGCCCATGTGGCCGTAAGCAAGGATGGCTGTAGCTCCTTTGTCAAGGACCGTCTCTTTCATAAAGGATTCCGCCGAATCGAGATATTCCTGAGATCCAAAGAGGGTTGCCAGTCCATGGTTTTTCATTTCGCTGATATACGTGTCATGCCGATCTCGGATACTGCTGTGGCCTGCCAGAAAAGGGGCCAGAGGGCCGCTGTAGGCGATTTTGGTATGCCCCAGTTCACGAAGGTATGCAAGGGCCTTTCTTGTACCTCCGATGTCATCAGGGACCACAGAAAAACCGCCTGCCGGGCAGGCCCCGTTGATTACAACATACGGGATTTCCATTTGAACGATTTCTTCCATTGTTCTGTCGGTGCACTTGGCAAGGATGATGGCCCCATCAATTTTCCAGGCGGGCATTTCGCTGTCTTCCGTCTTGTGACAGGACATGTCTACCGTCACATCAAAACCCTCGGTCTGAGAATCAATGATTTGTGTGATGTTGTTGACAACGGTCTGATAGATATTGCCCAATTCGCTGAGTGCGTGATTTCCGCCGAAGATATGGATCATCTTGGTGGATCGCATGGTCAAGCTTTTGGCGATCAGATTGGGACGATAGTTGAGTTTTTTGGCCACATCAATGACCCGCAGACGCACGTCTTCCTTGACAGAAAAACCATTGCCCAGCCGGTTATTGAGGATCCGGCTGACGGTGGATTTACTCACGCCTGCCTGCTCTGCCACATCATTTAAACTTGGCATTCCTGTTTTCATGATAAAAAGGCTCTTATAAACCGACAAAAAATGTATTTATAATAGAAACCGGTTGCTTTATTTGTTTTATTATATCCTTTTTATTCGTTTCTGTCAATGAAATCTTTGCAGAAACGGCGAAAAACTCAGAAATAAGCCCTTTATTTACGATTTTATCGGGCGAATTTCAAAGAATAAATTTGGATTTCCTGCTCTCCCTGGCCCCCCGGAAAATACAGACCTGTTCCTTTGATGGCATGCAGATCGACCCTTCGAGCGCCTTTTTGGTTGCCCCAGTTGGTCCGGGGTTGGAGATTTTTAAGTTCAAAACGCCAGGTTTTCCGATGTCCGGTCCCTTGATTGGATGGGATAACAAACCCTTCGCCGTCATCGCCTGCCGAGGCATCATAAGAAGAAGCATCCGGCCGGTCTACACCTGCTTCGTCCAGAAGGAGTTCAAAGGTGACCGAAAGCGGGATAAACGCATCCAGTTCGATGGCGCTGTACCCATCCAGATTAGTCGCAAAATCCGCTCCTGTCGGCGTTTTCCATTCTTTTGGGCCGAAAAACAGAATTCCGCACCCCCAATCATTTCCGGTTTGCAGATCCAGGCGAAGATGCTGCTGTTCTTTGCCGATTCGTATCGAGCTGTCTGGAGCGCAAAACAGTTCGGGGTCTTTAGCCAACTGGGCGATCAGCAGATCCACAAACGGAGGACGCTGGGGCTGCTGGGACGGCTGGAATATAACGGGCTTTGGCTTGGGAAGAGAATCGGGCGCTTTCCGGTCTGATTGAGCGTGGATGCGGAGACTCTTTTCATTGGTTCGTTTCATAGCCGCAAGCATTTCAGGATAGGGCCGATTGTAAATATCGACGATTCCGTAATTGGAGTTTTCTCCGTCGAAGCGTCCCTGCGGCGACTGATCGGCAAACTCAAACCAGTGTGCGCCGATTACCATGGGATACGACAAGAGATCTTCGACGTACCGGCTGTAATTTTCAGCGCGCTGGGCCTGCGTTTTTACGACTGCTCCGGCTCCGCCTGTATTGGGATTGCCGCTGGTATTTTCCTCTCCACGCCAAGCATATTCGGTAATCATCAGGGGCTTTTGCCCTCCCCAGATCCAGTATCGGGCCAGCATATCTTGATCGGCAGAAGGATCGGCGCGATAGTTATTGAACGAGATGACCTCACAATGGCGCCCGCAAGCCCGAATAACCGGTTCGGGGGCATAACCTGCAAAACGGGTTCCAAGAATCAGCGTGTCGGGCATAATTTGCCGAATGGTTTTGCAGGCGGTTTGAAAAAACGCTTCGGCCGCCAGTTCGATGAAGCCGCTACGGTCGGTGTTGGCCTGTTCGCTGAGGCAGCTTCGGGCATAATCGAACGTAACCTGATCCCAGCCGCTAACGGGCTTTCCCCAGGCAGTCGAGAGATCTTCTATGGAGCCATACCGCTTCTTTAGAAAGCCAATGGCAGCTTGTCGGGCTGGGTCCTGGGCGGGCAGGGAAAGAGCGGTTTCCAGAAGCGTATAATTGGAGATATCGCCCCAGGGCGCATGACCATACCAGGGCATTTCATTGTCCAGATATACGCCCAGCAGATGATCCCGATATGGATATGTATCGAGGATAATTTTGACGTTTTCGCGGATACGGTCCTCAAAGCCGGGCCTTAACCCATCCAGGCAGCGGTCTTTTGCGTGTCCGGCGACATACAGGCAGATCGTACCCACCATCGGCCCGTCATACAGCCGGCCGTCCGACCAGGCCCCAAGGGTATTAAAGCCATGGTCCTGCAGGAGGCGAAGGACATCCTGTTTCCATGCCTGAAAATCGCCCTTATACTGGTCGGGGACAGGGTTATAGTATTGTGAGTCAGGTCTTGGGCGGAAGGGTTCAGGAACAATATTGTTAATACCGATGGATAGAAAACGGCGCCCCTGTGAATCGACAAACCAGTATTTGCCCCTGGCATCCGGCTGTACGGCAAAAGAGCGGCAGTAGCCCGATTGCATCAGCAGGAAAACCAATCCTAATAGAAAAACAAATGGCTGGACGCGAAAACCGTGTTTTTTAACATTGGACATCGCAAGTCTCCTTGTGCCGTTCGTGTCTTGGCAATTCAAAATAAAAACCGGTTGCTATTTTAATTTTATTGTTTTTTTTGTCAAGAAGACATTGACTCATTTAAACCGATCGTTTATTTTCACTTCGAACGTAAACGAACCGGACCTTCCTGAAAACAGGTTTCGTATGGATTCAGTCAAACATTACGCCACGGCGCCGGAAGATCGCATTCCGCTCTCTCAAAAAACCGCTTATGCCATCGGTATGTTTGTCAATAATTTGCAGGCGGCCGCACTTCCGGCGATGGCGGTTATTTTGAACCTCGGATTGCGCATTGATCCGGTACTGGTCGGCCTTCTGGCGTCAATTCCACGCGTCTTTGACGCCCTGACCGACCCAATGATGG
Organism: Planctomycetota bacterium; assembly: GCA_022705405.1. Classification (GTDB taxonomy): domain Bacteria; phylum Planctomycetota; class Phycisphaerae; order Sedimentisphaerales; family Anaerohalosphaeraceae; genus JAHDQI01. The sequence goes on from JAKJEN010000002.1 coordinate 16,827, forward strand.
GATATATTTCGGACAATACCCGGTCTCGATACGGGCGACGAAGGCCGTATATCTTCTGGGGGGCGATTTTTTCTGGAATTATCTTTGCTTTTATGTGGCAATTGCCGCCTGGTTTCAGTCAATGGTTTTACTTTTGGATATTTCTGTCGGCGTCGATTTTATTTTTCCTGGCTTATACTGTATATGCCACTCCTTTTGTGGCTTTTGGCTATGAAATGACGCCGGATTACCACGAGCGAACTCGGTTGCATGCGTTTGCCAATCTTGTCGGAAAAATTGCCTGGCTCGCAGCGCCCTGGTTTTACGCCCTGATGGCCAATAAGACGCTGTTTGAAAATACCGTAGAAGGGGCTCGGGCTTTGGCTGTTGCGGTTGGGATTACGATAGCCGTACTGGGGGTGATTCCGGCTGTTTTCTGCCGAGAAAAGTTCGGATCCCTACAGAAACAAAAGGCGCTTCGCGGATTTTGGAATGATCTGAAAGAGTTTTTCAGGGGACTGATCATCACGTTTCAGTGCAAGCCGTTTGTAAAATTATGCGCGGCTACATTTCTGGTCTTTAATGGATTTCAACTGGGGATTTCTTTCTCGATTTACATCATGAAATATTATTTATTTGACGGAAACGATTCGCTGGCCGGCCAGTTGCAGGGCTGGTTCGGAATGCTTACCTCCATAGTCACGCTGGCGCTTGCGATTCCATTGACCGGCTGGGTCGCCACGAAAATCGGCAAGAAAAAGACTTTTTTTATAATGATTTCGCTGTCTCTTGCGGGATACGGCTTAAAATGGATCGGATATAATCCGGCGCATCCCTATTGGCTGCTCTATGCGGCTCCGTTTGTATCGTTTGGAATCGGCTCTTTGTTTACGTTGATGGGTTCAATGATTTCCGACGTCTGCGACTACGATGAACTGCAAACCAGCCAGAGACGCGAGGGAGTGTTTGGTGCGATTTACTGGTGGATGGTTAAGATCGGCATGGCGATTGCAGGCCTTTTTACCGGAATTCTGCTGAAGACATCCGGCTTTGATGTGGCGCTGGAGGAGGCCCAGCCGACGAACACCTTGTTCTTTCTGCGACTGTTTGATATCGGAATTCCGATGGTCACCTCGGCGATGGCGCTGCTTGTGATAGCCACTTATGAAATCACAGAAGAAAAGGCGCGACAAATCCGTCTGGAGTTGGAACAACGGCGGGGCGGTTAAGGATTTCGCCGGTTGTCAGGGCTGCAGAACCAGATCAGATCGTTTCGTTTTTCATCCGGAGCCAGCGTGGTACCCTCGGCATAAAAGAACAGATTTTCCTTCTTCTGAAAATCGGCATGGCCGTCAAAAAAGGCCAGATTGGCGCCTTCTTTATGCCGGTAATAAACCGGATACCACATGTTCAAAGAGCGATACCTGACGATATCCTGCCCGTACTTATCCCAATAGGCCCGATAGTTGGCTCCGCCTTTTTGTGCCCACAGGTCTCCGGCATCGACGAACATGATCTTGCCAGCAGGAGAGCGCAACTGGGCGGCCCGAAGACGACAGGCCCAGTTGCCTGCTGGTATGTTTCCCCCCCAGCTGACCGGATTTTTGGAAGAAGGGCCCCAGTCAGTCAGATTCCCCGCCTGTCTGGTCCCAATAGGACTGGCTGGATTGTTTGTCGGAAGGACAAAGATACTGTTTGGGCATAACAAAACTGCTTCCGACATAGGCGTCTACAAGCCCGACGATATCCCGAAACTCAGTGTTGGAGTTCCAGGTGGGTTGGCCTTTTAGAGTCATGGTCGTGTCGATGACCGGCACATACCAGCCATCCCAGCGGGACGCATAAATTTCATTGGCCAAAGCCAGCGTCTTCAGATTGTTGCGGCAGACGGTTGAATGGGCTGATTCTTTGGCCTTCCGCAGGGCCGGCACGATTACCGCCAGCAGCAGGGCGATGATCGCAATGACCACCAGCAGTTCGATCAGCGTGAAGCCGGATTTCTGTTTGGTTTGTTTAAAGGATCTCACAATTACCCGATTTTTAATAAAAAGGCCGGGGATCTTCTCCCGGCCTTTCGGTTTTACTTCAAAACTGTACGGATCCTCCTGATCATCCTCTGATTAGGGCGTGCAGCCCAGTTTATCGCTGACGCAATCCAGCCAGGTGGCCGCCACAATCGCCAGATCTTCCAGATCTATCTGACAGTCATTATTGACATCGCCGATAAAGGCATAAGTGTGGTAGTGATCGGCCGGATCGCCCTTGGCGGCCTCGCAGGCGCTTCCATAGACAATCACTTCGACTGTATCAGATACCTGTGCGTAGGCATCCTCGGCCTGAAGCTGGAAGCGATAGAATCCGGTGCCGTTGATGGTAACCATCGTATCGACCGCGGCCGGGCTGATGATATTGACCAAGGTTGCCGGATCCTGCTCAGAATAAATCAGCGTCCACTGGGTGGTCACCGGGCTTTGGCCGTCATCGATGAGGGTCCCATCCAGCGTAAAGGTCACTTTTGTCGGATCGTTGTCGCCGTCGTTCATATCAATCCACAGATACTGATTTGCGCCGGCATCTACGATTGGCGGATTGTCATCGTGGGTTGAAAAAGTCCAGACATCGCCCAGCGTTGTGACGGGATTTCCGCCCGAATTCGGATCGGTGCAGTCAACCCGCCAGAAATACTGTATCCCGGGCAGAAGAGTAATGGGTGGGGTCAAAGCGGACAGGGTAATTGAATCGGCGGTGATGTTATCGGCAATTTGAGTCAGAGGCGGGTTATTCGTGTCGAAAAATACATCGCACGTGATCGTGTCGGCCGGATTATTCGGATCCGGATTAGCCCACCGAATCACATCGGTAGCAGGGGCTACAAGTTCTCCATTTGTCGGATGTGGGAATTTGGCCTGTTTAGAGATCCCCTGCAGACCCAGGTAAATATTATCATAACGAACAACCCCAGCTGGATTGTCGCCCGTATTGACCAAGAACAGATTCAGTGTAATACGAGTAGCTCCTGCCGCTGTATTGTCGATAATCATGGAATTAGGGTATCCATCTTGTGAACGCGCTGATTGCCACTCTTTGGGACTGGTTGGTGTAATATTCAGTTGCTGAGTCCACCAGATATTAGTTTCGTCGCCTATCTCGGCCTGGATTACACCTCTGCGATTAAATAAAGGGGCTTCTGTCAGTGCGCCATGTAATAGTTTTCCGCCGAATTCATAGATACCGGGGCCTACGGTAATTGATTGAAAGACTCCGTCATCATGCCACCAGACACCCGCGCAATGGTTGGAGGGCAAAAGAGGATCTGAGACATACCGATTAGAATTGCCGCCCCACCACTGGGTCCACCCGGCTCCGGTCGGATTTTCAAAGTCTCCATTGACCACAAGATTGGCCGCCCCGCTTACAACCGACAGGGCCGAAAGAAGGATAAGAATGAATGTTGTTTTGTGACTCATAATCACCTCCGAAAAAATGAGTTTGGTTGATTTTTCTTCACCACAATCTGTTTTACCCCTATTTATAATTCCACTATTACTATATAAAATGGGTCGAAGGAGAGCAAGGAAAATCTTTAAAAAATATAAAAGATTTTAATTAGCAACCGTTTGCTTATGAATATCAAGTTTTTCTTCTTGCCGTCACGAAGGATGTATCAGACTTGTGAATCGCTGTTTTATCGGCCACAAAGTATTCACAAAAAACTACTTAGAAAAAACAGACATCGCCCCTCGAATACTTAGAGTCACCGGCGCGCACAAAAATACCTTTTGTCCTTGCGGCCAAGTAAAAAAAATCTCTTGACAAATTTTTAGGATTGTGTATATATGCCTTAATAATAAAGACTTGCGCGGGCGTAATTCAGTGGTAGAATGCTAGCTTCCCAAGCTGGATACGCGTGTTCGATTCACGTCGCCCGCAATCATAAATCGTTTGGCGTTTCCATCTGCGGCTTTAACTTCTCCTCATTTAAGTATCAAACAGACCCCTGTTTCGAAGGGTATAGTTTCTCCTGATTAGGTGCAACCTTCAATCGCATCAGTACTTATCCGCACAGCCATAAAACCTTTTGTCTTGGATTCCTGCTTCTCAGGACGAAGAAAAGGTTTCCATCCAAGGGAAATATCCTGACCAACCGGCTCCTGTTTTTGCTTGCCGAAAAAAAACGTCCGGCTATAATACAATGATTCAATTATGAAAAGGA
>JAKJEN010000002.1:21039-52062 GCA_022705405.1 Planctomycetota bacterium
TTCTCCTGTTTTGCGCACTTAGCGGCGATGGCCGTTGCTTTTTGCTGGTTTTGCCCAGAACCAGCTTTGGCTGCGGCAAAAATTGACAAGAAGTCTACCGCTGCCCCAAAGGATTCTCGCCAGAAAAAGCAGTCCGACCCTAACCAGCCGTTTGTATGGAACCGCCCGCGCAGCAAGGAACGAGAAAACGAGCGGGCCCAGATGGTCAACCGAATTCGATGGGGCTACGGCCTGGACGAGTCAAATATCCTGAAAGCCATGCAGGATGTTCCACGACACTGGTTTGTGCCTTCCAATCAGCAGAGCAGGGCGTATCTGGACAGCCCCTTGCCCATTGGCTTTGACCAGACGATCTCACAGCCCTATATCGTGGCCTATATGACTCATGTGCTGGATCTGGACCCCAATGACCGGGTTCTTGAAATCGGCACAGGATCGGGTTATCAGGCGGCGGTGCTGAACGAGTTTACTCCGCATGTTTTTACTATCGAGATTATAAGGCCGCTGGGCGAACGAGCGACTGAAACGCTGAAAAAACATGGTTATCAATCAATTCGAGTCAAAATCGGCGACGGCTATAAGGGCTGGCCCGAAGCAGCTCCTTTTGACGCCATCATCGTCACCTGCGCGCCTGACGATATCCCGGCTCCTCTGTTGGAACAGTTGCGGCCCGGCGGCAAGATGATCATTCCCGTCGGAAGTCGGTGGCAAGGACAGGAACTGATCCTTGTGGAAAAAAACGAAAGCGGAAAAGCGACTCGGCGATCCGTAATGCCTGTCCGTTTTGTACCGCTGATTCGGGAAAAGGATTAAATTCAGGGTTTGTACTGTTGGGGGGGCAGCCAGAAAAAATGGCTCATTTCGGATAGAACCGCCAATAAAAAAACGAACAGGTTTTATGGAATATTTCCGATAAGCAGAGGGTACTGCAATGTCACAAGAGACAAAGATAAAATCCAGTTTAGATTTCATGGCCGGGATTGTTTTATTCTGTTTCTTTTGTTCGGGAATGACCGGACTGATCTACGAAATTCTCTGGTCGCGGATGATTGTTGCGATCGTCGGATGCGCTCCGTTTGCAGTCAGCATTATTTTAACTGTCTTTATGGGAGGATTGGGAGTCGGCAGTTTTATTGCAGGTCGTACCATCGATCGAATCCAGCAGCCGTTTTTGCTGGTTCTCCTGTACGGCGTTCTGGAGATACTGATTGGCGGATATGGTCTTGCGGTTCCTTTCCTTGTTCACGCGTTTAAACCGCTGTATTCAATTTTATATAACCGTTATTTTGAACATTTTCTTTTGTTTAATTTTTTAACATTTCTTGGATGTTCTATTCTGCTTTTCATTCCTGTGATTGCGATGGGGGCTACGCTGCCTATTCTCTGTCGTTATTATGTGAGCCGGATGTCAAACCTGGGCGCCCAGACGGGCCGACTGTACGGATTCAACACCCTCGGAGCGGCGGCAGGTTCGATGCTATGCGGTTTCTGGCTGATCGGCCGTTTTGGGATGACGGGGACGCTGGGGATTGCCGTAGCGATCAATATGCTCATCGGTCTTGTCTGCGTAGGCGCTGCATTGAGATTGCGAAACACTCAGCAGACTCGGACGACCCCACAGGCCCATCATTCAATCAATCGAGAAGAAGCGCTGTCTCTGGACTCTGGTACTTCTGATCTGTTTGAGGTCTGGGGGGCTTTACTTATTTTTGCAGTTTCCGGATTTTGTGCAATGGCTTACGAGGTTGTCTGGACCAATCTTCTTGGCCTGATTGTCGGGCCTACGACCTACTCGTTTACTTTGATCCTGGCAACCTTTATCACCTGCCTGGCGTTGGGAAGTATATTGTTCGGATGGTTAGGAGATAAAACCCGTCGGCCGATGCTGATACTGCTGGTCACTCAATTATGCGCCGGGACGCTGATTCTGGTTGTCAGCCACGTGCTGGGAAACAGCCAGCTTTTTTTCTCGAAGTTAATCTACCATTATAAAAGCAATTTTCTGCTTTTACACGTTTTGAAGATTTTTCTTCTTTTCTTGTTTATGCTGCCGCCTTGCATCTGTCTGGGGGCGACCTTTCCTTTGGTGGGCAAGATCTTTACCCGGCGAATTCAAATAATTGGCCGTTCTATCGGGCTGGCCTATGGAATCAACACCATTGGGGCTGTATTGGGCTCTTTTTGTGCGGGCTTTATTCTGATTCCCTATTTGGGCAAAGCCGATAGCATCCGACTGACGGCCGCCGTTCAATTAGGCACAGCCCTTCTGATTGGGCTTTTTATTTATTTACGATCTTCGAAAATGCGGGCAAGAGCCCTGATAATCGTTCTGCTGGGCGCAGCGGGACTTTCTCTCTGCTGGAAAATGCCTCGCTGGAATAGGTATGTGCTGTCGAAAGGAAAATATCATCGATTTCACGAGATTGATATCAATTATGATCGCCTTTCCTGGATGCAGGCCCTGTGGAAGGGGACTGAAATCCTTGGAAAACAGAGAGAAGAAAAACTTGTCTTTTCCGGAGATGGAATCGGCGGATTTACCTGTGTAATGGAATACCCCGATCCGCTGGGAGGCAATCGTTATGCGATGCTGATCAGCGGAAAATCAGACGCTTCTTCTCATGGCGACATGCGAACCCAGACTCTTTCAGCGCATCTGCCGATGCTTTTTCATCCCAATCCCAAGAATGTAATGGTTGTAGGGCTGGCCAGCGGGGTGACGGCCGGCGAGGTTCTCTGTTATCCGGTAGATCAACTGGATGTATTGGAGATCAACAAGCAGGTTGTAGAAGCCAGCCGTTTCTTTCTTCCCTGGAACAATCAGGTCCTCAAGGATCCGCGAACCCGTCTGATTATACAGGATGCCAGAGCGCATTTGCAATTGACTCGACAGACCTATGATGTGATTATTTCAGAGCCGTCCAATCCGTGGATGGCCGGACTGGCGGCCTTGTTTACCTGCGATTTTTTTCAACTGGCCCGAGAACGGCTGAAGCCGGACGGACTCTTTGTTCAGTTCTTCCACTCATATGAAATGGACTGGGCGACATTTGCTCTTGTCGGCCGCAGTTTTGCTCATGTTTTCCCAAACAGTGTTCTGGCGGTCACCGAACCGGTTGGGTATGGTTACGATTATCTGCTGGTCGGTTTCAACGGCTCCAGATCTTTGCAAAGTGAAACGGCTCAGCAAAACTTTATTTATGCGCAGAAATCCTCAAATATCCGACTGGTAAATCCCTTTTTATTCTACCGAATGGTAGTGGCAGAGAATTCAAACGACCTGTTTGGTCAAGGGCCTTTGAACACGGATGCATGGCCGGTCCTTGAATATGCCGCGCCCAAAAAAATGTATCTTCAAATGGAAGGCGGGCAGTTTGGCAGCGATCCGGAAATTTGGAAAAACCTGAATCAGCGAGGGCGGCGTTCGCCGAGCACAATTCAAATAACGGAAGAACTGACAGGCAGTATTGATCGGCAAATAGACTATGTTGAATACGCTCTTTCAGTACACTCTCCATTTCCCAATATGGTAGATCTGGAGAAAGCATCAGAAGGTCAGAAGCATCGGCTTTCTGAAATCTGGCGGCGTTATTGCCGGAACAATATGCCGACAGAATTTTCTGTTATACAGGATCCGGCGATTACCCGGCAATGCAGACGGCAGATTGCAGAAACCATCCAGGAAAGGATCGATTCGGTTTCGCATAAAGGACTTTCCTATTATACGATGGGAGATCAGTATCTGGCGCTAGGAGAGAATGAACAGGCCGCGCTGGCCTATGAAAAATCTTTGGAAAGTTTTGAAAATTCGTTTGTTCTAAATAATTACGCCATTGCTATGGCACAATTATGCCGTATGGAAGATGCGCTGGGGATACTGGAAAAAGCGACAAAGAAATATCCGAATTCTTCGATTGCATACCGTACTCTTGCGTTCTTATACAATCGGATTGGACGTACCGAAGAAGCCGTCGAATTATATCAAAAAGCATTGGAAATTAAGCCGGATTATCTGGAAGCGGCTGGCGAACTGGGGGCTCTTTTAACGGAAAAAGGCCGTATTTTACAGGCAATCGACGTATATAATCAAATAAAAGTCCATCATCCGCAAAATGCCGGTTTGTATAATGAAATAGCGGTTGCCTACTTGGAAACAGGCAGAAAGCAGGCCGCTGCCGAAAACTTTGCGCATGCACTCCTGATTGAGCCGACTCAATATAAGATTCTGAATAATCTGCGCCAAATGATTATCGGCGAAGAGCCGAACGAGGCAATCCGGTTATCAAAAATTGTCTGTGAAATTACAGGGAATAAAAACCCCGGACTTTTGTCGGCTCTGGCTATTTCCTACCTGCGCGCCCAACAATGGGAATCGGCGAGGTTGGCGGCGCAGCAGGCCCTTGAATTGGCTCGGCAAACCGGCCCGGAGGGTCTGATACAGGAAATCCAGGATAACCTCAAACGAATCGAATCCGAGCAACCTGTACAGTGAAGCAAATTTTGTCGAAGGGCTGCGTTTATGTCGGTTTTCGGGTCGAAGCGCAGAACTGCCCCATTCGCGTCATCGCCTCATTGAGTTTTTCCGGCGATCCATCCATCGCTGCATAGGCGCTGATCAACTGGAGCAATTCTTCATCGACTTCCTTGAGGCCGTACTGATGCGAGGTATTGACAATGCCCGCATCCAGCCCGCATTCCATCGCCTTGGCCACATAGGCCCGGCAGATACCGATCTTTCGCCCCGGCAGATCCCGACAGCAGTTGCTCACCCCCAACGAGCAGTGGCAATGCTTAAGCTTCGGGTCGCTCTTGATGCGCTTGATCGTCTCAAACGCTCGGTAAGTATAGCCCGGCACTCCCGGCTCCATCGGCATGTCAATGGCAATCGGAAAAACCGTCGAGTCAAAGAAAATCTCCGACGCTTTGAATCCGTACTGCATGGCCTTAGCATAAATCTGCTGGGCCAGATCGAATAATTCCTCCACAGAATGAGAACCGCCCGGTCCTTTGGCCTTGTCCTCGGTAACCAGCAGACCGATAAAACAGAAATCATACTGCTTTTTGAGCGGCATCATCTTGTCGGCCGTAAAGAGCTTAATGGAGTTCAACTGCGGCGGGCGAACCGGCTGATCGGTATTGTACCATTCCTTCAACCCCGCAATCAGCACATCGTCATTGCTGCTGTCCACACAAACCGGAATGCCTTTGCCCCATTGGCGGACCAATTTAACATATTCCTTCATCATCTCTACAGCCATATCCGGATTGTCCTCTCCAAAGGCATCCAGATTGACCGCAATATAATCGGCCCCCTCGTCGGCCTGGGTTTCAATCAAGGCCCGCACATAATCCAGCGGTCCGCTGGGCCTGGTGTAGGCATCGGCGCCCAAGGCATGGAGTTCCTTCATGATTTTGCCGGTCTTGGGAATTGAGGCGTGGATGGCCTCAGCAATCTGAATCAGGGGAGATCGCATCGTATGATCCTTTCCAAACAGATAGTTAACCAGTGAACTGGTATGCTCCAGAGACGGGATACGGGGTTTGTTGGTCATTTGCCTGAGTTTTTCACGTCCGTTCTTATGGGCCGAGGCGGAGTTGTAGATATATTCGCCGATACAAAGCCGATTCAGATTGTTTCCGCAGTAGCCCTCTACTGTGGCGTCCCCGCAGGGGGCGTTATCCATGCCTTTTTCGCATTCCCCAATCGTGCAGTATCCGAAGTTCTCCGGCAGATAGCAGTCCCCGCATTCCTGACATTCAAACATCAGGTATTTAAAACTCTTTTCAATCGCATTAAAGGCCTTATAGGTAAAGTTCGATTCTTTTTGGGCGCCAAAAAGTTTTAAAGTCTTTTTAAACACATGAAAGCCCGGGTAATCCGGATCAAGAATAGAAAGGTGCATAAAATCGAAAAAGCGATCCCGACATTTTTTGCATGGTTTGGATAAAGACGCCTGCCTGCCGTTGTCCTCATAAAGGTAAAACGTCTTTTCCGCCGGCCAGTACAGGTTGTCTTTGTACGGCTGCCAGTTCGTTCCGATTTCCGCTGCTCGCTGAAGGATTTTGACAAAGGTGGGATAGTCATGCACGCCGCCGACATCGACGCCGGTCGCTCCGATGGCTCGGTACATGGCGATCTGCTGGGCGGCTCGATCAATATGCTGATCTACGGACTCTGATTGCAGTTGGGCCAGCAGGGCATCGCTGACAAAGCAGCCCGGCAGTTTGATATCATGCATCAGCCGAGGGGCCGGAGTGAGGGTTGATAGCCAGTACACATTGCCGATTACAGGGATCGAAATGCGGTTTTCCTTCAGATACTGCATTAACTCGAGCGATTTTTTCCAGTCCCAGCCGACTTGAGTGATCAGAAATTCCGCTCCGGCGGCAATCTTCTTCTCCATTTTGTAGTATTGCTGCATTAAAGAGGGTTCTGTATATTTAAATGGAGATACCGCAGCGCCGGCGTAAAATTGATGAACCTGGTTCCATCCGCCGGGTTTGGCATTCAGAAGCGTATTTTGATTGTGCTGTTTAATCAAAGAAAGCAATCCGATGGACTCGACCTCAAAAACCCCTTGCGCTGTAGTGGGTTTGTCTCCGGTCAGGGCCAGAATACTTTCAATTCCACGTCGTCGATACCCTGCCAGTGTGCTGGTCAGCGAATCAGTGTTGGCATCCTTGCTGGTGATGTGAGGGATTATATCTAAATCTCCGGCCAGACGCTCTTTCTCGATTACGGCGATTACATCGGAAGGGTCGATATTGGCAACCCCGCCGGGATTTTGAGGCAGGGTAATGCCGGCCAGGATAAAATCGGACGGCAGATCCCGCCCCTGGTTTTCCTGATAGGATTTCAGAAATTTTTCGATGGGAGAGAAATTATAATTCGGGCCGCCGGTCAATTCGACGATCACCGCAAATCGGGAGCTTTCTGCAAGAATGTTTTTTAACCGTTTTTGATCCTTCATATAATATTCCTGTGCAAGACGCTCTTTTTCCTGATTCTTTTAAAACAATCCCTGTACCTTTCCGGTTCTGACGTCCACATCAATACGACGAAACGCCGGATCTGATCCGGTGCCGGGCATAAGTTTGATATCTCCGGCGATAGGCACGACATATCCGGCGCCTTCATAGACCATAATATCGCGGATAGGCAAAACCCAGCCGCGCGGACGACCTTTCAGGGCCGGATCATGCGACAAGCTTAAATGAGTCTTGACCATGCAGGTACCAAGTTGACGCATTTTAGGATCGCCGTCAATCATTTTCATTTTTTTGATCGCCTTTTCGTCAAAGGTGACTCCATCGGCCCCATAAATTTCTGCGGCAATCAACTCAATTCGCTCTTTGAGCGGCATTTCCAAAGAATACAGATAATTAAAATCGCGGTCCTCCTGAGCGGCGGCAGCGACTTTTTCAGCCAGTTCAATGGCCCCTTGGCCGCCCTGGCCCCAGTGGTCAGAAACGGCCGACTCGGCTCCGGCCTCTTCAGCCAGCCGGCGAACCATGGCCAGCTCGGCGGGGGTATCAGTCTTAAACTGATTGATGCATACAATTGGCCGGATGCCGGATTTCCGGACAATCTCGATATGGGCGATCAGGTTTTCACAACCCTTTTCGAGCAGTTCAAGATGCTCGCGTGTATATTCGATGCTCAAAGGAGCTCCGGGCTTGACAGCCGGGCCGCCTCCGTGCATCTTGAGGGCTCTGACTGTGGCGACGATTACCGCGGCATGCGGTTTGAGACCCGACATGCGGCATTTGAGATTCCAGAACTTTTCGAAGCCGATATCGGCGCCAAAACCGCTTTCGGTGATGACATAATCAGCCAGTTTGATTGCCACAAGGTCGGCGATTATGCTGCTTTGACCAATGGCAATGTTGGCAAATGGACCGGCATGAACAAGGATCGGCTGGCCTTCTATGGTCTGCAGGAGTGTGGGATTTAAGGCGTCGATCATCCAGGCAGTCATCGCTCCGTCCACTTCCAGATCCGCTGTTGTGATTTCTCTGCCGGATTTATCATAAGCCAATACAATTTTACTCATTCGCTGACGCATGTCATATAGGCCTTTGGAGACAGCCAGGATCGCCATCACCTCGCTGGAGACGGAGATCTGGGCGCCGGACTCCATTTGAAAGCCGTCTTGCTTGCCGCCTTGTCCAATGGTGATATTGCGAAGGGCTTGGGCACAAAAATCGATAGCCCACTTCCATTGAACGCTTTCGGGATCAATATTCAGCCGTCGCAGGCCGCTTTTGGCCAGTCGTGCATCGTCATAATTGTTTTCATGCTGCATTCGGGCGGTTAGGGCCACCATTGCCAGGTTATGGGCGTTGGTCACGCATTCAATATCGCCGGTCAGACGGAATGAGAAAGGGACCAGTGGAATGCACTGAGACAGGCCGCCGCCGGCAGCGGAACCTTTGATGTTGAAGGTTGGGCCGCCGCTGGGCTGGCGGATTGTGCCGACCACACGCTTGCCCAGTTTGCCAAGCCCCTGCACAAGACCGATGGTGGTGGTGGTTTTACCTTCACCCAAGGGAGTAGGAGTGATGGCGGTTACATCGATATATCGTCCGGTCGGGGCAAAACGCAGCCGCTGGAGGATTTTCTGATAGTCCAGTTTAGCCAGTTTTTCTCCCATTGGGAGCATTTCGCCGTAAGCCAGCCCCAAATCTCGGGCCAGTTGGTACAATGGCTTCATGTTTTCTTCTGCGGCCTCGGCGATTTGCCAGTCCGGCATCACTTTCGGATCGAGCCTGTTCATTGTCAATCTTCCTTTTTTTTATGAGGCAGGGTTAAATGTATTTCTGCACTATGGGTAGAAAAGCCAGCCCTTAAAACAAGTAGATGGTTATAGACGGAACCTTAATTTAAAAACTTTTTAGCTACATCAACTGCTGAGGCCGCATCCGGAGCATAGCCGTCAGCGCCGATTTTGTCCGCATAGTTTTGAGTGACCGGAGCTCCGCCGATCATCACTTTACAGTTAAGACCTGCTTGTCGGATGGCCTGGAGGGTCTTGTCCATAGCCGGCATCGTGGTTGTCAATAGGGCGCTAAGGCCCACAATCTGTGCATTGCTGGCCTTAATTTTTTGCACAAAGACATCCGGCGCCACATCCACACCAACGTCTTCGACATGAAAACCGGCCCCTTTAAGCATCATGATCACCAGATTCTTTCCGATATCATGCAGGTCGCCCTGAACCGTACCGATCAGGGCTTTGCCTATAGGGTTTACTCCGGCTGCCGCCAATTTCGGTTCGAGAATCTCCATCTTCATGGCACGGGCCGAGATCAGTACTTCTGGGATATAGATCTCATTGGCCTTAAAACGAACGCCAACGACTCCCATACCAGCAATCAAACCTTCCTCAAGGATTTTCTTGGGACCAATGCCTTCGTCCAAGGCTTGTTTGGTTATGCTGACTGCGGAAGTTTGGTTTCCCTTAATCACTGCGTCGGCCAATGCTTGCAAATTTGCCATGTTTAACTCCTGTGTTTGTCTGTTTCTGGTTCCACTCTTTTTTCAGATTGAGCGTTTTAAAAAGTATTCGTAATGAAAAATACTTTATTAGAAGAAACGATTTTAACTCGTCTTATCCAGTACATTGGGCAATCAAATCTGTTTTCACTGTACTAATGTCGAGAATATTATGCTTGCTTTATATTTCCCATACATAGTACTATCTTGCTAATATTACAAAAAAATCAGATATTCACATAATATGATTTACTATATCCATTATTTACTATACAAATAAACTAAAATAAATGACGCTTGTTGGCATTTTATTAGTAGGAAGTTCTGTCGGCTATGTGTTGAAAAACCCAATATAGTACTATATTGTTGTCTCGTATTCGTACCAACATACTTGATTTTAGGAACATTTATCTGCCCACGTCCTTCAGGAAAAACCCAAAAAGACGTCAAATGCAGTTTACCGGCTGCTGGACTCCAAGTTCCTGTGGGATGGCGGTTGGTGAACCAATCGCCCGCATTGCAAAATGATAAAGGCAAGATAGAAGGTCAAGTAAGAAACCAGTTTCAAAGTATTCTCTTGGTTGCAGAAAAAGCTTGAAAAGTATTCGCTGGTCCTGCATTTTGTCTGGGCTATGTTTTAACCAGTTGTACAGGAGGATCAAATTGCCTTGCTTAAGCAACTCATAAAATCAAATCAAGACAGTCATTATGAACAAGCAGGGAAAAGAATAAAGGCAAGGTAAAATTTTGCTCTATTTTATGCCTTGTAATATTAAAAAGAAGAGTAATAACAACCAGAAATATTTTGTTGAAAACTTGTTAATAAACAACCAGGTATGTTTTCAGAAATCAATAACAGGATTATTTAGACCATGTAATGCAGTTATTGCTAATTTTAATAAAAAAGTAAAAAGCATGTTTTTTGTTTTTTTATTATTATATCTTGTTTATTTATAGGTGCTTATAAAACAGTAAATAAAATTTGAAAAAAAGATACCGACGGGTAGGTATATATTGTCATGTTGTGCAAAAAAAACCGTGAAAAGGCAGTTTTTCTTTCAGATTGTGAATGATTAGTGGATAAGTTGATTTTTGAAAAAATTTTTCATTTTAATAAACACATAATTATCTATATATTATATCATAATTATGCCATAAATTAAGATTTGAGATTGAATCGAAATTTTGAATAAAAACGTAATGCTAAATAGAGCGAAAGGTTACGAATCTTGTTCGAAATGAAAAAACAAGTCTTGACAGGAAAAATAAAAAGTATTAAAAATCAGTTTTATGTACGAAACAAACTTTTGATTAGGGAGGATTAAAATGGAAGAAAATATGGAAGGCAGCGCTTCATCCCAGCAACCGCAAGAGACAGCCGGTTCGGCCGCTCCGACAAAAGAATCAACCAATTTGGCTCTTCTATGTCATCTGTTGGGTTTATTGACCAGTTTCGTTGGACCGCTTATTCTTTGGATAATTAAAAAAGACGAGGATTCGTTTATCGAGCATCACGGACGGGAGGCCCTGAACTTTCAGATAACGGTTCTCATTGGATATATTGTAGGCGGCATTCTGACTATGATTTGTATCGGGTTTTTTGTGGTGCTTGCTGTGTGGGCTGTAGATATCATTTTCAGTATTATAGCGTGTATAGCTGCCTCAAAGGGAGAAATGTACCGCTATCCGGTTACCCTGCGGCTCATTAAGTAGAAATAAATCTGCAAAAAGCGATCGGCATGTCCCTGTTTTCGCAGGCAGAGGACATGCTTTTTTATTGCGCAAGCCGTCTGAGGACTGTCATTGCAAAATCGGGCTCTGCTGGTATGATTAATGACTATGGCAAAAGACAAAGAACACAGTCAGTCCACAGGAGCTGTGGCACAAAATAAAAAGGCCTGGCATAACTACGAACTGGTCGAAAAGGTTGAGGCCGGCTTGTCTCTGGTGGGAACAGAGGTAAAAAGTTTGCGGGATAAAATGTGCGATCTGGAGGGTTCTTATGCACGCATTCTGGATAACGAATGCTGGCTAGTGGGCTGCAAAATTGCCCAATATGAACAGGCCGGCTCAGCCAATCACGATCCGGTCCGCAAGCGCAAACTGCTGCTTCATAAAAACCAGATACGCAAGATCCAGACCAAACTGGAACAGCGGGGTTTTACGCTGGTTCCCCTGCGGATTTATTTTAATGAACGAGGGATTGCAAAAATCCAATTGGCCTTGGCAAAGGGCAAACGACAGTACGACAAGCGACAGAAAATTCAGGAACAGCAGCATAAGCGGGATCTGGATCGAAGCCGAAAGAAATTCCGCTAAATCAGAATCAGAACCAAAAGGTCAAACCAATATGAGGAAATGGATTCGGTGAGTTTTAATCGGGAGAGGCATTATGACTGAGGAAAAGAAAGAAGAAAAAAAGATCATTATTGATGAAGATTGGAAAAGTCAGGCCCAAAAAGAAAAGGAAGTTTTAAAGGCCCAGGAAAAAGCGGAAAAAGAAGACCAGGAAAGTCGTCGTTCTCCATTACCACCGGGGGATTTTTCTGGTCTTGTCAGCATTTTGGCCTCGCAGGCCTTTTTTTCGCTGGGGATAATCCGCAACAAAGAAGATCAGGATAAACAGATCGAACCGGACTGGCAAATGGCTCGCTATAATATCGATTTACTGGGGATGCTGGAGGAAAAATGCAAGGGCAACCTGACCTCTGAGGAAGAAAGATTGCTTAGCAGTACGCTTGAGCAGCTGCGGATGACCTTTGTGAAGTTGTCTCCGTAAAATAGGTTTTCGATTGTTTTCTAATAGCAGGAAAATCAAGTATGGATTTAGAGGGCTGTTATGTGCATGAATATTCGCAGTGAGGGATCTTTTAAAGCGGCAGGGATAAAGCGAAAGTGGCAAGCATACTGAATCAAATTCTGGCGGATAAACGGCAGGAGGTGGCTTTGCGAAAGAAGCAAATCCCCCTCGAGAATATTCAGGACAAGGCCCTTTCAATGCCCAAATGCCGTAATTTTTATAAGGCCGTGACAAAAAAAAATCTGCGCGGCCTGAATGTCATTGCGGAGGTAAAGAAGGCCTCGCCCTCTGCAGGCCTGATCCGGGCAGATTTTGATCCGGTTCAGATCGCCATAACTTATGAACAATGCGGAGCCGATGCGATCAGTGTGCTGACGGACGAGAAATATTTTCAGGGAAAACTGGAGTATCTGTCGGCGGTACGGGAGGCCGTTCAACTGCCGGCGCTGCGGAAGGATTTTATCATTGATCCGTATCAGATTTATGAGGCCCGGGCGGCGGGGGCGGATGCGATTTTGCTGATTGCCGAGGCGCTCAACCAGGCCGACCTGTCCGATCTGCTGATTCTGGCTAACCAATTAACTCTCACGGCGCTGATTGAGGTGCACAGCGCCGACTCGCTGCTGCGCGTGCGCAGAATGATTGGTTTTCCTCAAAAGCATTACAGTGTGCTGGGGATCAATAACCGCAATCTAAGCACGATGCAGGTGGATCTCAATAACACGAGCCGACTGGCGGAACTGGCGGATGATCCGAGAGAGTTAATCGCCGAGAGCGGTATTTGCACCCGTCAAGATGTAGAAAAACTGATCCGGATCGGTATCGGCGGCGTGCTGATCGGGCAAACGCTTTGCGCCAGCGACTCCATTGAGGAAAAATTTAAGGAATTGTTCGGGGCGGGGGGGCAGTAAGTGGATTATTTGATTCTGCCGTGCATCGGTCTGGTGATGGGACTGTTTGGCGGGCTGCTGGGAATTGGCGGCTCAATCGTGATGATTCCGGCTTTGACGCTAACCTATGGCGAAAATCAGCATCTGTATCAGGCCGCCGCGATGATCTGCAATTTCTGCGTGGCCGGTTCTTCTCTGGTTGGGCATTGGCGGGCAGAAGCATTTGTCAAGCCCGTTCTCAAACAGCTGATTCCCTCAGCGATAATCGGTATTCTGGCCGGGGTAGCGCTGAGCAACTGCCCCTGCTTTGGAGGAAACAACAGTTTTTGGCTGGCCCGACTGTTCGGGGCGTTTTTGGTATATGTGGCTGCGTACAATCTGCTTCGTTTTCGACCCCGGCCCCCAAATCCTTCCAAACCGCCGCCGGCATCAAAGCAGGTTCAGGCGATGCTTTCGATCGGAATCGGTCTTTTGACCGGCGTGGGGGCAGGATTGCTCGGAATCGGAGCCGGAACGGTTTCGACACCGCTCCAGCAACTCTGTCTGAAGATGCCTTTGAAAAACGCGATGAGCAACTCGGCGGCGATGATCGTCAGTATGGCCTGGCTGGGGGCAATCTATAAAAATGGTACGCTTAGCGAGCATTCCATAGCCATGACTCAATCGCTTCGAATTGCAGCTCTGGTTTTGCCGACGGGAATACTGGGCGGTTATTTAGGCGGCCATTTGATGCACGCACTGCCACGGAATCTTGTTCGGGCTGTGTTTACAGTTGTGTGCATACTGGCTGCTTTTCGCCTGCTGACCGTCCAGCCGGCTTAAGAAGACATAATGTTGCACAATCCTTTTATATATCTTGCTTTTGTTAATGTTAAGTTGCATCAATAAGTTCTTTTTTAGGATTGTTTCTGCTGCACTTTGGCCCAGGTGTCTTTGAGTGTAGCGGTTCGATTAAAGACAAACCGGCCGTCTCTGGAATCCGAATCTGTGCAGAAGTAGCCCATACGTTCAAACTGCCAGCGATCCAGCGGTTTTGTATTTTTCAGAGCCGGTTCGATTTTGCAGCCAGTCAGGATCCTCAGGGAATCCGGATTCAGGTTGGCGGTAAAATCCTGCCCATCTTCTGCATCGTCGGGGTTTTCTTTGGTAAACAGATGGTCATAAAGCCGGACCTCGGCGTTGATGGCATGTGCGGCGCTGACCCAGTGAATTGTGGCCTTGACCTTTCGGCCGTCCGGGGCGTCGCCGCCGCGGGTGTCCGGGTCAAAAGTGCAGTGCAATTCGACGATGCTGCCGCTTTGATCTTTAATGACCTGCCGGCATTTGATGAAATAGGCATAGCGAAGTCGCACTTCGCGGCCGGGAGCCAGCCGGAAGAACTTCTTAGGCGGGTTTTCCATAAAATCTTCCTGCTCGATATACAGAACCTTCGAGAAGGGAACCTTGCGGGTACCGGCGGCCAGATCTTCAGGATTGTTAACAGCGTCCAGTTCTTCGGTCTGGCCCTCTGGGTAGTTCGTGATGACTACTCGCAGCGGATTGAGCACGGCCATTGCCCGCGGCGAGGTCTTGTTCAGATCTTCGCGAAGACAGTGTTCAAGCAAAGAAAAATCCACCGTGCTGTTGAACTTGTTGACGCCGATGACTTTGCAGAAGTTTTGTATGGCCTGCGGCGAATAGCCCCGACGTCGCAGACCGCAAAGGGTCGGCATTCGCGGATCGTCCCAGCCGCTGACATGGCGATCTTTTACCAACTGGAGAAGTTTGCGTTTGCTCATAACGGTATTGGTCAGGTTCAGCCGGGCAAACTCGATCTGGCGCGGGTGATAGATGTCCAACTGATCGAGAAACCAGTCATAAAGCGGTCGGTGATTTTCAAATTCGAGTGTGCAGATCGAGTGGGTGATGCCTTCGATGGAATCTTCCAGGCCGTGCGCCCAGTCATACATTGGATAGATACACCAGTTGTCTTTGGTGCGGTGATGGCTGGCGTGGAGGATACGGTACATAACCGGATCGCGCATGTTCAGATTGGGATGAGCCATATCGATCTTGGCCTTGAGAGTGCGGGCGCCATCAGGGAACTGGCCCTCTTTCATCCGTGTAAACAAGTCGAGGTTTTCCTCGATGCTGCGATCCCTCCAGGGGCTGTTTTTGCCCGGTTGGGTCAGTGTGCCTCGGTATTCGCGGGTCTGCTCGGCTGTCAGGTCGCAAACATAGGCCTTGCCTTTTTTAATCAGATCCACGGCCCAGTCGTACATCTGCTGAAAGTAATCGGAACCGAAAAAAAGCCGATCTTCCCAGTCGGCCCCAAGCCAACGGACATCCTCGATGATCGAATCGACGTATTCCTGCTCCTCTTTGCAGGGATTGGTGTCGTCAAAACGCAGATTGAATTTGCCGCCAAACTGGGCCGCAATGCCGTAATTCAGACAGATGCTCTTGGCATGACCGATGTGCAGATAGCCGTTGGGTTCCGGAGGAAAGCGAGTGTGAACTCGCCCGCCCCAGGTTCCTTTTTCGCAGTCTTCGGCAACAATTTGACGAATGAAATCCAGCCGTTGCGGTTCCTGGTTGCTTTCTTCATTGATTGATGTCATATTTTATCCATTTTACAAAGAATTATCATCCTGACAGCCACTGATGCGAAGAATATAATGTGTTTTGGGCTTGTTTCAATAAAAATCAGCATCGAGACGATGTTTCTTGACAAATTTGGCCGGAATGTTAATCTGTTGAATCTTCACGAATAAGTCGGAAATTAAGGTGTATGATGATCGTAACACGGTTTGCCCCTTCGCCGACTGGGTATCTCCATGTGGGAGGCGCCCGCACGGCGTTGTTTAACTGGCTCCTGGCCCGACGCAGCGGTGGTAAGTTTTTGCTGCGCATAGAGGATACGGATCTGAAGCGCAATACGCCTACGGCAATGCGGCAGGTTCTGGACGATTTGCGCTGGCTGGGGATCGACTGGGATGAAGGGCCGGAGATTGGAGGGCCTCATGGGCCGTATCTCCAATCCCAGCGGCGCGAGATTTATGATCGGTATGTGCGCCAGCTGATTACCCAAAAAAAGGCCTATTACTGTTTTGATACGCCGGAAGAAATCGACCGGCTCCGTAAGGATGCGGAGGACCGCAAACAGGTATTTTTATATCCTCGGCCGGAACGATTTCCGGATCCGTCAGAAGCGGAAAAGGCCGCCGCAGAAGGCAGACCGGTAACGGTCCGTTTGGCTGTGACAGAGACCGAGCCGATTGTGGTTCGGGATCTGCTGCGGGGCGAGGTGACCTTTAATCCGGCCGAGATCGGCGATTTTGTGATCCTCAAGTCGGATGGTTTTCCGACCTATCACATGGCGGTGGTGATTGATGATGAACTGATGGGGGTGACCCATGTGATTCGGGGTCAGGAGCATCTGATGAATACTCCCAATCATCAACTTTTGCAAAAGGCGCTTGGATTTCGGATTCCTGAATATCTGCACATGTCCGTAACGGTCAGCGACAGCGGGGGGAAACTGTCCAAGCGCGAGCGGCCGGAGCATCTGCGCAAGGCGATTCTTGAGAAAAAGGACGCAGATCGCGACGAATTGGCGAAGGTTGGCCGAATCAGCCGCCAACAGCTGGATTCTTTTTTGCTCAAGGAGAGTATTCCGGATATGCCGGCAATAGACGCCATTGCAGCGCATCTGGGAATTCACCTGCCGGAGATCAATGTGGTGGATTTTCTCAAAAGCGGCTATTTGCCCGAGGCGATGGTAAATTTTCTGGCTTTGCTGGGCTGGAATCCGGGAGACGGACGGGAGGTGATGGATCGTCAGGAACTGATCGAGGCGTTTGATCTTTCGAGGATGAATAAATCCAACAGTCTGTTTGACCGCCAGAAACTGATGTCATTTAATACGGAGCATATCAAGCGAGTACCCCCGGAAATCCTGGTCAGCCATTTTCGCCGATTTCTTGAGGTCGTTCATTCTCCGGTTGCTCAGGCGGACGACCAGTTGGCGGCTCATTTGGTCCGGATCAATGAAGGGGCCAGAACGCTGGCACAGATTGAGGAAAAGTGTCGATTTGCGTTTGTGCCGGATGAGGCGATTGAGTATGATTTGCAGGCGGTAAAAAAGGTATTGCGAAAGGAAGGGGCGATCGATATTCTGAAGATTATCGCCGAGCGGCTGAAAGCGATGAGCGAGTTTACGGCCGAGGGACTGGAAACAATGCTTCGTCAGTTGGCGGAGGAAAAGCAGGCAGGTCTTGGGAAAGTGGCCCAGCCGCTTCGTGTGGCGATAACGGGCGCCACGATCAGCCCTCCGATTTTTGACGCAGTCAAGCTTTTGGGGCTTGACAGAACGCTCAGACGGATTCATCAGACGATCGAACGGTTTAAGGATGAATAAACGAAAGGATTGGTATGTCATTATTGGTAACCGGCTCTGTGGGAATTGATACAGTTCGAACTCCGCATGGATACAACGCCGATTGTATTGGCGGCTCAGCGATTCATTTTACGATGGGAGCGGGAATTTTTACAGACGTGAAATTCCTGGGCGTGATAGGCGGCGATTTTCCGTTTAATTTAAAGGAATTGTTCGACGGCCGGCAGGTTGATTTAACGGGCCTGGAAGTTAGAAAGTCCAGCAAGACATTTCGCTGGAGCGGCTCCTATCAGGGAGATATGAACGAGGCCCGCACCGATGAAGTGGAACTGAATGTGCTGGCGGAGGCCCCGCCGAAGGCGCCGGAAAGTTACCAGGACTGCGAGTATGTGTTTTTGGCCAATACTTCTCCTTCGCTTCAGATGGAACTGCTCGGTCAGTTAGGCAGTCCGGCCTTCGTGGCGGCCGACACGATGAATCACTGGATTGTGACGGCCAATGAGGACCTGAAGGAATTACTGGACCGGATTGATATGCTGGTTCTCAATGATGGAGAGGCCCGACTGCTGACCGGTCAGCAGAATCTGATTACGGCCGCCAAAAAGATTCTGGAAATGGGGCCGCGGTTTGTCGTGGTCAAAAAGGGAGAACACGGCTCGATGATGTATACCCGGGATGGGGACTGCTTCATTCTGCCGGCGTATCCGACTACAGTGGTTATCGATCCGACGGGAGCAGGGGACTCGTTTGCCGGCGGTATGATGGGATTTCTGGCCCAGTCGGATCGGGTGGATGTTATAACGCTTCGTAACGCGATTGTGTATGGGACCGTGACGGCCTCTTTTACGATTGGAGATTTTTCCGTTTATGGAATCAAATCCGCCAATCGGGAGATGATTGACGACCGGTTTGATCTGCTGCGGAAAGTGACCCAGTTCTAATTGGGCCTGTAAATCGTGACGGGACAGAACATGCGGCTTTTTATTGCGGTGGATATTGACCAGCGGGTTCGCAGGGAAATCGATCAGATCCAGCGCGGCCTTCGGCAAAAAACCGGTCTTCTGAAAGGTCCGGTTAAGTGGGTAGAGCCGAATCTGATCCATCTGACATTGAAGTTTCTGGGCCAGGTACCGGATCAATCGATAAGCCAGATCTGCCGTCTTACGGAAGAAACCGCTAAATCCCATATGGCTTTTGAGATCCGCGTGCAGGGGTTGGGGACATTCGGAAGGCCGCCTCGTGTGCTGTGGGCCGGCATAGAGGATTGTCCTGCCTTGGTTGCTCTGCAGAAAGATCTGGAAGAGCGGCTCGAAAAGGCGGGCTGGCCGAGGGAAGAACGGGCATTCAGCGCTCATCTGACCTTGTGCAGAATAAAAGAGGCCAAGGCCGGCATTCAGCTGGGCCAGGCGGTGGAAGGCCAGCATTTGCGAACCCTTGGGTCGGTACCGATCGAACAGATGATTGTTTATGAAAGTCAGCTTCAATCCGGCGGGCCGGTTTATACGGCTGTCGCACGATATGATTTAAAAAAAACAGGGAGTCCATTAACGAATCGAGGAGCCAATCCATGATAAAAGGCAAAAAGAAAACGGTTCAGAAGAAAAGTCCAGAAACCGCCGCACCCGAGAAGTCCACAGTCAAAACAGATGCCCTCGATCGGGCGATAGCCCAGATTGAAAAGCAATACGGAGTCGGCTCCATTATGAAGATGGCGTCGGGGCAGCAGCGGAAGATTGACGGCATATCGACCGGCGCCCTTTCGCTGGATCTGGCGCTGGGGGGATCGGGGATTCCCCGCGGCCGGGTGATTGAATTTTACGGGCCGGAATCTTCCGGTAAAACTACGCTGGCTCTGCATACGATTGCCAATGCCCAGAAGGCGGGCGGAGTGGCGGCTTTTATTGATGCCGAACATGCCTTGGATACGACTTGGGCAAAAAAACTGGGTGTGGACATTTCCGGTCTGCTGATCAGCCAGCCGGATACGGGAGAGCAGGCCCTGGATATTGCCGAGATGCTGATTAAATCCAATGCGGTGGATATTATCGTGATCGATTCGGTGGCCGCTCTTGTGCCGGCGGCGGAACTGCAAGGGGAGATGGGGCAAAGCCACGTTGGACTTCAGGCCCGTCTGATGAGCCAGGCCCTTCGAAAACTGACCGGGGCGATCAGCAAGAGCCGCACGTGCCTGATCTTTATCAATCAGATCCGGATGAAGATTGGGGTGATGTTCGGAAATCCGGAAACAACCACCGGCGGCAATGCGTTGAAGTTTTATTCGTCCGTCCGCGTTGATGTGCGACGAATTGAAACGCTTAAGGATAGCAAAGGCGAGGCCATCGGAAACCGGGTCCGTGCGCGGGTGGTGAAAAATAAGGTTGCCGCACCGTTTAAGACCGCCGAGTTTGATATCATGTTTGATCATGGAATCAGCACATCAGGCGACCTTTTGGATCTGGCGGCCGAGTGCAATGTGGTTAATAAGAGCGGCGCCTGGTACACCTGCGGGCAACTGAGAATTGGGCAGGGACGTGAAAACGCAAAGGTATATCTGGAGCAAAACCCCGCCTTTACAGAAGAAATCAAGGCCAAAGTGCTGGCGGCCAAAGGACTGGCAGAGGCGGAGGCATAATCTGTGCAAATCAGCCATAATCGTTGCATCCGAAAGGGCAATATAATTATAGTATTCTCTTACTTTTACAGCCGAATTAACGGAAGTATCGAACTTCAGCAAGAAAGAATATATGCTGACCTCCAAGGACATTCGAAGCGGCTTTATTGATTTCTTTACGCATTGCGGACATCGGTTTGTGCCAAGTTGGCCGGTTGTGCCGATCGGGGACGACACCTTGTTGTTTACCAATGCCGGGATGAACCAGTTTAAGGATATTTTTCTGGGTTTTCGCAAACCGCCGTACGGCCGTGCGGTTAACAGCCAGAAGTGCATCCGAGTCAGCGGCAAGCACAATGACCTGGAAGAGGTGGGGTTGGATACCTATCATCACACTTTCTTTGAGATGCTGGGCAACTGGTCTTTTGACGACTATTTTAAGGCCGAGGCCATCGAATGGGCTTGGGATCTTCTGACAAAAATCTACAAAATCAATCCGGATCTGCTGTGGGCGACGGTTTTTGCCGGGGATAAAGAGGACGGAGCAGAGCCGGACAATGAAGCAGCAGCTTTATGGACAAAGATTACCTCAATCCCAAAAGAAAAGGTACTGTTCTGCAATCGCAAGGATAACTTCTGGGAGATGGGAAGCAGCGGCCCCTGCGGTCCGTGCAGCGAGATCCATATTGACCTTGGGCCTGAGCGCTGCGATATGAAACAGACACCGGGTCACCAATGCCGCGTCAATGGCGGCTGCGCCCGCTTTATTGAATTGTGGAATCTGGTGTTTATCCAGTTTAATCGCAAGGCGGATGGTTCGCTGGAACGGCTGAAGGCCAATTATGTAGATACCGGCGCAGGCCTTGAACGGATTGCCTCCGTTCTGCAGAATAAAAAAAGCAACTATGATACCGATCTGTTTATGCCGTTGATTCGGGCCACAGAGGAACTGGCCGGAATAAAATATACCTCTCAAATGGGCAATAAGAGCGACAATGCGTTTCGAGTGATCGCCGATCATATTCGCACGTTGAGTTTTGCAATTGCCGACGGGGCAACACCCGCCAACGAAGGGCGGGGCTATGTCATTCGCCGGATTTTGCGGCGGGCGTCTCGTTTTGGACGAACGCTGAATCTGTATGAGCCGTTTCTGCATAAACTGACGGCCGTGCTGGCGGACTCTATGGGGCAGGCCTTTGAGGAACTCAACCAGCGGAAAGATTTTGTAGCGCGTGTGATCGAGTCGGAGGAAACCTCGTTTGGCAGGACGCTGGATCGAGGGCTGGAAATCTTTGCCATGGCCGCAGAAAAATCCGCGGCTTCCGCAAAAAAAATAATTTCCGGGGAAGATGCTTTTAAGTTGTATGACACCTACGGCTTTCCGCTGGATTTGACTCAACTGATGGCGAGGGAACAGGGGCTGGAGGTTGATACAGAGGGCTTTGATCGCCTGATGAATCAGCAGCGCCAGCAGGCACGGGCGGCTCAGAAAACGGGTTCGCTGACATCCTTGCTTGGCGGGATGCAGCTGCCGCAGACGGATGACTCGCTCAAATATCAGACGGATTGCTGTACAGCGCAGGTGATTGGATGGATAGACAGCGAGGGGCTGCATACCGAAGGGCAGATCGGGCAGACAACTGAGCCGGTGGGGCTGATTTTGGATAAAACTTGTTTTTATGCCGAATCCGGAGGTCAAATCGGCGACAACGGACAAATCCATGGACAGAGGGGCAACTTTACCGTCAAGACAACAGAAAAAGTTGCCGATTGCGTGATTCACCATGGAAATATCCAAAGCGGATTGTTGCGGACAGGGGATGAGGTGACAGGACGGGTTGATCCGGGCCGTCGGCAATCTCGCAAGAACCATACGGTCACCCATTTACTGCAATGGGCATTAAGGCAGGCGCTTGGAGATTCGGTGAAACAGCAGGGGTCGCTTGTCTGCCCGGAATATTTTCGATTTGACTTTACCTGGCCCAAGGCCCTCAGCAAAGATCAGATTCGACAGATCGAAACGTTGGTACAGGCGCGGATCCAGGAAGATCATCCTGTGTCGATAGCCGTGTTGCCGGTTCAAGAGGCCGAGAAACTCGGGGCCGTGGCCTTATTCGGCGAAAAATACGGTGATACTGTGCGGGTGGTAGCAATAGGCGCCCCCTCTCCAAAGGCGATTGAAAAGGCGTTCAGCAAAGAGTTCTGCGGCGGGACCCATGTAGAGCG
Organism: Planctomycetota bacterium; assembly: GCA_022705405.1. Lineage (GTDB taxonomy): Bacteria > Planctomycetota > Phycisphaerae > Sedimentisphaerales > Anaerohalosphaeraceae > JAHDQI01. The sequence continues at coordinate 43,441 of JAKJEN010000002.1, forward strand.
GACAGGCCTGATCGGCGGATTTGCGATCCTGAAGGAAGAGAGCATCTCCTCCGGGGTTCGAAGAATAACCGGATTGACCGGTCAGGGACTGATGGATCATCTGATGTCATGCAGCCGGATTGTGGATCAATTGGCGGAGTCTCTCAAGGCGCCGGCCGATCAGATTCCAGCCCGCGTAAACAAACTTCTGGAGGATAACAAGAATCTCCAAAAGCAACTGAAGACAGCCGCTCGCGGAGGAGGAACCGATCTTCTGGCAGAGGCCAATAATCTTTTGGAAAAAGCCCCTCGTATTGGGCAGACAGCTGTTGTGGTGGGGCAGATATCCGCCTCATCGGTTGAGCAAGCCCGCACTGCGATTGACAGCATTAAGAAGAAGGCCGGATCGGCGGCTGTGGTGCTGGGGATGGTCGAGGAGGAGGATAAGGTGATGCTGCTGGCGGGCGTGTCGGATGATTTGATTACAAAAGGCATCAAAGCAGGAGATCTTGTAAAAGAGATCGCTCCGATAGTTGGCGGAGGCGGAGGCGGCCGGCCGCAGATGGCCCAGGCAGGCGGTAAAGATCCTTCTAAAATCGAAGAAGCTCTCGAGAAGGCCTCCGAAAGCATTATGCAGAAATTGAGCTAAGTTCCTTCTGAAAAATAATATTCGGCATAAAATCGTTTAGCGGCTTTCTGCGTATTGACGAAAGGAGGCGATCAGGGTCTTTGTGCATTCTCCCGGTTTTCCATTTCCTACCGTACGGCCGTCCATTTGAGCAATTGGAAGAATATCTTTGGTAGTCACCGCCAGAAAGAGTTCGTCCATCTTTGCCGCCTGCTGAGGAGTAACGGCCTGCTCCAGAACCGAAAGCCCTGCATCTCGGGCAATTTGCAGGACAACAGCGCGGGTGATGGAGGGCAGGATTTCAAACCCCAACGGGTGTGTGTACAGTGTTTTTTCACGGCCGTTCACGGCGAAAAAGGCCGAGCCGGCGCCTTCGGTAATGAGTCCTTGATCGTTAACCAGCAATGCTTCAGTGCATCCTTTGCGGTCGGCTTCCATACGGGCCAGAATATTGGGCAGGAGATTGAGGGATTTGATGTCGCACCGTTTCCACCGCAGATCGGGATGAGTACAGACTTTGACGCCGGTTTGTTTTTTTTTCGGATCGTCATGAAGTTGCTGAACCGTAAGAAAAAATCGGGGCTTCAAATCGGGAGAAGGCAGATGGTCGCGAAGTTCTGCGCCTCGAGTCAGGTGAAAATAAATCTTGGCGGTTTGCAGGCCGGATCGGTCAAAGGCATCAAGGACCTGCTGTCGAATATCCGAAAAGTTAATTCCAGTCAGTTGAATTTCAGCGGCGCTTCGTTCAAATCGGGCTAAGTGTTCATCCAATGCAAAGAGCCGTCCGTTATAACTGCGAAGGACTTCATACACTCCATCGCCGAAAAAAAGACCTCGGTCCAGCAGGTGAACGGGCACTTCCGTAAGGGGCAAGATTTGATCGTCGATCCGGGCGATTTCCATATTCGCACTCTCCAGTCTATAAAATATCGGGGTATCATACTGGGTCGGCGGAGGTTTGGCAATGAATGAAACTGTAAGAATTTTCAAAAAAAGATTCGGCATAAATGACGTAACCCTATTTTGTGAAAAGAATTACATAAATTGCGCCTAATTTGGAAATTTCCTTTACAGTCAAAGTTTGAAACTATAAAATACTGGATTCTAAAACTTTAGTGAGTTTGGACAGTATAGATAAAAAAAAGGTTTCAGGAGATATGATGTACGCGATTATTGAACAAGGCGGAAAACAATACAAGGTCAGCCAAGGCGATGTGGTCAACATCGAGTTGACAGAAGTACCGGCCGACGCTAAGACGATTGAACTGAATAAGGTTCTGTTTGTTCGAAACGGCGATACTGTTCAGATCGGTTCGCCTTACCTGGACGGGGCCAAAGTGATGGCCAGTTTTAAGGTCAGCGCCGAAGAGTCGGTAGTGAAAGGGCCCAAGCTGTATCCGATGCATTTTCGAAGGCGAAAAGCGTCACGCCGCAGAATTGGGCATCGCCAGAAATATCTGCAAGTGACAATTGACTCCATAGAGGTATAATTTCAAGCCTGGCCAGTTGAGGTTGAGGACTTACACCTGCCTGTTTTTACAGGCAGGTTTTTTTATGTTAAGGCGGCAGGAAAACAGGCCTTGTATTTACCATGTAAAGGAGACAAGATGGTATGCGTGATTTTTTAATGGTGTTTGTTCCGTTGTTTGTGGCGGTTGATGCCATTGGGATACTGCCGATTTTTATGAGTCTGACAGAGGGGGTACCGCAGCTGGACCGCAAGCGTATCGTGAGACAATCGTTTGTGACTGCGCTGCTGGTGGCAGTGGCGTTTATTTTTCTGGGCAAAAGCGTCTTTCATCTGTTAGGCATTACGATCTCCGATTTTATGGTGGCCGGGGGAATCCTTCTGTTTATCATTGCCACGCTGGATCTGACGACTGGGACTAAATTTGCCAGGCGTGTGGAAACACTGGGCGCAGTTCCGCTGGGGATTCCGCTGATCGTCGGGCCGGCGGTGCTTACCACCAGTCTGATGCTGGTGGATGTGCATGGGCTGGCGGCGACACTGGCGGCGGTCTTATTGAATCTGCTGTTGGCGATAGGGGTTCTGCTTTCGGCGGATTTCTGGTACCGAATTTTAGGACAGACCGGGTCTCAGGCGGTATCCAAGGTCGCCAATCTGATCCTGGCAGCCATTGCGGTGATGATGATTCGCAAGGGGCTTCTGACAGTACTGGGGGGCCAGGTCTGAATCCCGGTTCTGCGGCCGGGTCGCTTAGGATATTTCCAAAAGCGATTGAGGACGCTCCAGTTGTTTTTTAATCGAGTCGAGGAATTGGGCGGCATCTGCGCCATTGACCAGGCGATGATCAACGGAAAGCGTCAGAGTCATCCTTTTACGTATAATAATGCGGTCATTGTCCGGAATGCATTGCTCCGTAATACGCCCGACGCCGAGAATGGAGGTCTGGCCCGGAATCACAATGGGGATAAAAGAATCAATACCGCATCCGCCAAGATTGCTGAGGGTGATACAACCGCCTTGAAGGTCTTCCGGGCAGAGGGCGTTGTGGCGGGCGCGTCGGGTAAGGTCTTCGGCGGCGGCGGCAATTTGGGGCAGCGTCATTTTGTCAACAGCCCGAAGTACAGGGGCAACCAGGCCGTGTTCGGTATCGATTGCAATGCCAATGTCAATCTGTTCGGGTAATTCTATGGATTGGGCCGCCAAACGACCGGTCAGAATACGATATCTGCACAAAGAGTCCGCCATGGCTTTCAAGAGAAAGTCATTGTAAGAAAGAGGCGGGTTTGCCTGTTGATTGTATTGCTGACGCAGGGCTGCCAAGTCTGTTACATCGGCATGAAGATTGAGGTAAAAACAGGGGATTTGCCGTTTGGATGCCAGCATTTTGTCGGCGATGATCTTCTGCCATCGGTTAAGTGGAATTCGAGAACCGGGAATGAGTTGAGATGCTGTGAGTCGGCCGGAAGCATCAAAGGCAGAAACGGCTTCAATCGGTCCTGTCACCGAGCGGATTTTGGACATGAGATGGGCCGATTGATCAGCATCTGCCGACAGGTCAACGGAATGCATATTGGCGGGTTTTATTTCGAGGATAGTTTGGCGAGCGTCCTCAACCTTCCGACGGAGTTTGTCCAGCAAAGCCGGATCGATGGGCCGTGTGTCCTCGGTGAGAACAAACATGGGGGTATCCACCGGCAAAGTCATACCTGGTTCGACCAGTATGGAACCGATGAAACCCTCCGCAGGCGATTCCATCTCCATTGCGGCTTTATCGGTTTCGAGATCGGCCAGGGTCTGGCCTTTTTTGACCGGATCTCCCGGACGTACATGAATGGAAAGAACGGTTGCCTGTTCCATCGTGCGGCCAAACCGCGGCAATGTAATTTCAATAGCCATTTGTCTATCCTGTTTTGGGGCTGATAACACAGAAACAGGATATGTTTATACCGGTCTTTGCCGTGATCTGCAAGTTTTTTTCAGGAAAAGGGCCTCAGTTCTGGGCGAAATGGATCAGGGCTGCGGCAATTTTTTCCAGGGGCAGAACTACCTCGGCGGCCTCGAGTTTAATGGCTTCTTTGGGCATCCCAAAGACGATTGAAGTGGCCTCATCTTGGGCTATCGTGTGGGATCCGGCTTGCCGCATGGCGAGCATCCCTTTGGCTCCGTCATTGCCCATACCGGTGAGAATAGCTCCGACCGCATTGGCTCCGGCATATTTGGCCACGGAGTTAAAGAGAACCTCGACGCTGGGTTTCTGATGACAAACCGACGGGCCGTCTTTGATGGAAACGTAGTAGTTGGCTCCGGACCGCTGAAGGATCATATGATATCCGCCGGGCGCGATCAGGACCCGTCCAGGAATGACATGGTCGCCGTCGCGAGCTTCCTGAATCTGGACGGTGCATTCGCTGTTGAGCCGTTCGGCAAAGGATTTCGTGAACTGCGACGGCATGTGTTGGACAACGACTGTTCCCGGGCAGGTAGCCGGTAGAGCCGACAGAACGCAGGTAAGGGTCTGTACGCCGCCGGTGGAAGCTCCAATGGCAAGAATCTTATTGGTGGTCTCGATCATATTGGTCGATTCCAGAGGCATTTTCGGCGAGGATAGAGTGGCAGAGGCAGCAGGCAATTTGGGGAAGACGCCTTTGGGAATGGACAGAATCGTATTGCATAGTTGTTTGCAGGAATCGCCGACACTATAGGATGGGCCGGGTTTGGCCAACACGTCAACCGCGCCGGAGGCAAGGGCTTCAATTGCGGTCTTGCTGCCTTCAGGCGTTAGTGAACTGAAGATGATGACCGGCATGGGATGATATTTCATCAATTTTTTGAGAAAGGTCACACCATCCATGCGGGGCATTTCCACATCAAGAATCAGTACATCGGGATTGAGGTTGATGATTTTATCGCGGGCGATATAAGGATCCGGAGCGGTGGCGATGACTTCAATAGACGGATGGTTGGCCAATTCTCGACTGAGGATCTTGCGCACAATAGCCGAGTCGTCGACAATAAGGACTTTGGTTGTTTGAATGGATGCGATAGACATAATTCCCTCAATATTCAGATTGCTTTATGTACGCCGCCTGACTTGACCATGACGGTTCCGTCTTCCATATAAAGGAAAAAATTCCTCGGCTGATCTCCGCCGACATCCTGTCCTCTGAGCATCAGGCTGTGTTTCCAAAGAACCTTGCGAAGTACCAGGAAATTGCGCTTGCCGATATCAAAGCCCTTCGGCCCTGTTTTCATGGCGGCGCCGCCGGCAATTTTGACTATCATCCGACTTTTATTCGCCCCGTAACGAATCAGATTATCAATAAGAATATCCATTCCGGTGTCGCAGAACATAAAAGGCTCCTGCCGGGCGCGCTGGGAGTCCATAGCGGATTCGGGCAGCTGATAATGGATCATCCCTCCAACGGTTGCTGCTGGATCATAAATTGCGACTGCAATGCAGGAGCCGAGGGAATAAGTTGCCAGAACGGCCTGCGGATCCGTGGAGATACGGGCATCCGAAACCTGTACGACGATATTATTTTTGGTCGCTGAAAGCATCAGGGTTTCCTGTAAATAGTCGGCTGAATATAGGCGAAACGATGCTGGATTCCTGTCAAGGATTCAGAATGCCCGGTAAAGAAGAGTCCGCCGCAATCGAGCAGATCCCAAAATCGGTTCACCAATCGCTGTTGGGTGGCTTTGTCAAAGTATATCATTACATTTCGGCAGAAAATAAAATCAAAAGGTCCGCGAAAAGGCCAGGGTTCCATCAGGTTCAGGTAACGGAAAGCGATGATATTGCGAAGGGCCGGGCCTGCCTCATAAAAAATACGCCCATTTTTCTCTTTGTTCATTTTCAGGTAGCGGGATTTGAGGACCTGGGGCATATTTGCTACTCGATCGGATTCATAAAACCCGGCCTGGGCTCGCTGGAGGATTCGGGTCGATATGTCCGACGCCAGGATTCGAATATCCAGGACTCCTTGGTCACGAGCCGCCTCCAGAAGAGTAATCGCCATGGAATAGGGTTCTTCTCCGGACGAGCAGCCGGCGCTCCAGGCGCGGATCCGGCAGCGGCCGTCCGATTTCTTTTTCTGAATCAAAGAAGGCAAAAAGATCTGCATGAGATATTCAAAATGTTTCGGTTCGCGGAAAAAACTGGTCAGGTTGGTACTGATCAGGTCGATCATCTCCGAGAAGGCCGAGTGGGTGGCGTCTTCAAGAACCATTTTGATGTAGTCATCGAAACTGCCCAATTTGTATTTCCGAAGCATTTTGGAAAGGCGGGACCGTACCAGTTCTTTTTTGCCTTCATGCAGATTAATGCCGCAATGCTCATAAACCAGATTGCAGATCCGCTGAAACTGGCCGTTCGTCAGTTTCCATTCTTCTGAGGTTTGGAGCGATTGCATTGTCATGGCAAAATCTCTTTTCTACCTGCTCTGATTCTGAGCCAGTTCGATCAGACCGGGCACATCGAGGATCAGACTGATCTGCCCGTCTCCCATGATTGCAGCGCCGGATACGCCTTTGACTTTTCCGAGTCCTTTCAGGGATTTAATGACTACCTGCTGCTGTCCCTGCAGATCATCGACCTGAAGACAGCATTTTTTATCGCCTTCTCCGACGACCACCAAAAGGGCTTTGTCAGGTTCCTCAACGGCGTGAGAGACAGAGAAGAGCTGATAAAGAGGAAGCAGAGGATGCAGTTGTCCCCGGATCATCACAACCCGGGATCGATTCTGGATCGTGGAGATCTGATCGGACGTTGGCCGCAAACTCTGAATTACGGAATTGATTGGAATAATATACCGCTGCGCGCCGATTGAGACAATCTGGCCGTCAATGATAGCCAGAGTCAGCGGCAGACGAATTATAAAAGTGGTCCCTTTGCCAAGGGTTGAGCGGATCTGGATTTTGCCGTTCAGAGATTCAATATTCTTACGGACCACATCCATCCCGACGCCTCGTCCGGATACATCCGTGATCTTTTCCGCAGTAGAAAAACCAGGTCGAAAAATCAGCGCAAAAATTTCTTCTTCCTGAAGATCCTGATTTTCTGCGATCAACCCTCTTTCTACGGCCTTTTTTATTATTTTATCTCGATTAAGACCTCTCCCGTCGTCTTCGATTTCGATGAGTATGTTCCCGGCCTGATGCGAGGCGGCCAGACGAACGCGACCCTGCGGAGATTTTCCTTTTTTGATCCGTTCCTCCGGCGATTCCAGCCCATGATCGACAGAGTTGCGGATCATGTGGATCAGGGGATCGGTGATTTTATCAACTATGGTTCGGTCCAGTTCCGTCTCTTCTCCGACAGTTTGGAAATCAATTTCTTTTCCGGCCTTTCGCGACAGATCGCGGACCAGGCGGGCCATTTTTTGGAAGGCCCCTTGGACAGGAATCATTCGCATCGCCATCGAAAGTTCCTGCAGTTCTCGGACGATTTTGGACTGGAGGGCAACTTTGCGGAACAAATCGCTGTCGCTATGGCAGGAGTGCTTGACTTCTTCGGAGATCATCAACTGAGCGACGGATAGTTCACCGGTCATATTAATCAGATCATCCAGTCGCTTGGTGCTGACTTTGATTTTTTCCTGCGATGCTGCGGCGCTCTGGCCGGCTCCTTCTGCGGCTGAAGGATTGGCCTTGAGCATCGGCTCCAGTTTCTCATCCTGCTGCGGCGCCAAAGGAAGCGGCGCGGCTTCGATATGCCCCTTTCCTTCAGCACAAAGCTGAATCTGCTCAATTAGAGAATCAAGGGTTTGAGGAAACAGAAAAGGGGCGTTTCGGCCGATGGCCTCTTCGAGGTCTTTGAGCATCGATTTGAGCATATCAATGGATGCGAAGGCCAGGTTGCTGCTGCCGCCGGTAAGCATTAATTTCCGTTTACGGGCCTGGTCCAGAAGGTTCTCCGAGACATGGGCCAGACGATTGATCGGCGTCAAATTCAAAAAGCCGGCCATTCCCTTGATCGTATGAAAACTGCGGAAGATCAGATTGAGAGTTTCCTCATTTTCTGGCTGATTTTCAAGACTCAGCAGAGCGCTTTCGGCAGATTCTATGTGCTCCCGCGATTCGGCGATAAAATCCTGCACCAGAGGCAAATCATCCGCTTGAATAAAGATCTGCTGAGATTCTTTTTGCTCGGGTTGGGCAGGGGTTGTTGGGGCCGAAGCGGTTTTGACGGGCTCAACAGACAAGGCCTCGGAAAGTATTTGTATATCCGCGATAAATTTTGACAGTTCAGACAAAATCTGTTCCGAGGTCTGGCAGTCTTCCTGAATGAGTTTTTCAACTTGTTCGATTCCGATGCGGGTTAGAGATTCCATCTGGATTCGGGGTTGTTGTGCACAGTCGTCCAGACTTTGGAGAGCCAACTCCATCTTTTTGAAAAGATCCGCAAATTCCCTCAGTTCACTGTTGTCTTTGGGATCCAGCAGCGGGACCATTCCGGCTGCCTGTTCAATTATTGGTTCTTGAATAAATAAACGAAAGGCTCATATTTTTAGCTTTGCACAATGGAAAAACGAACGAAGCAAAGACG
>JAKJEN010000300.1 GCA_022705405.1 Planctomycetota bacterium
CACTATTGTAGATATCCGGGAAAATAATGGCCGTAATTATACATACAGGCCCGCGCAAAGCAAGACGTCTTTAGCGCCGGACGCCCCTTCTTAAGATGAAACGAAACATTTCGCCACACTTAGCATCCGGCCCAATAGGCCTAATACGTCTTCCCCGCGGAATCGACCATCGGCACAAACCGGACCGGAACAATCCGGTCTTGAACAAGGCGCCCCTTTTGTTTCGTCAGCACCACCAGTTCCTGAAAACCCGCATCGCCTATGGGAATGACCATTCTCCCGCCCTCGGCAAGCTGTTGGACAAGCGGGGAAGGAACTTTCGTCGGCGCGCAGGTAACGACCACCGCATCAAACGGCGCCGCTTCGGGCCAGCCCTGATAGCCGTCGCCGATTTTGACATGAACATTCCCGTAGAGATCCGATAAAAGCTTCTGAGCCCGCATGCCCAAGACTTCGACGATTTCGATCGTATAAACACTTTTGCACAGCCCGTCTGCCCTTCGCCGATCGGAAGGGGATGATCGCCGTAGGCCTCTTTGCGCAAATGTTCAGGCACAAACAAGTGACGCTCCACTTTCCTCATCGCCGCCAGCACTTTCGGATGACGAATGCCCCTGGCTTCAATCTGCCGGGACACCATCTCTTCCCGAAGCGCGGCGTAATCGGCGTTGCCAGGCCCGGCAGCGCAAGTCGGCGCCGAGAGCAACACGCTCACGAAGGCCGCTGATACCGATACTATCGCCGCCAACCCGCATGTGCGGC
>JAKJEN010000301.1:0-300 GCA_022705405.1 Planctomycetota bacterium
TGAAAACCGGAATCCAGGAAGTAGTTAATATTGCTGGATACCGGCGCTCGTGCCCTTTAGGGTATTCGCCGGTATGACATAATTGTTGTTTTTAGGTAGTTGTGCAAACATTTCAAGGCATTGATATTTAAAGAGATCGCCACGTCGCTTACGCTCCTCGCGATGACAAAAAAGTGATTCTGCCAGCTCTCGAAGATTAGATATTTTGTGCAAAGTTTTTTTCTTCGGCAAGTCAACATGATTAATTGAAAACGAAAATGGGGAGGTAAAACACATGAGCACAGCGACAGTGAACAACTT
>JAKJEN010000301.1:310-691 GCA_022705405.1 Planctomycetota bacterium
GAATTTATACAATTACCTCTTGAAGACAAAGAATATGCAACAGAATTAATCAAGAAACAGTTGATAGAGGCAAAAAGAGAAGCAATTGCCAGAAGGGCAAAAACAGCGACGGCCAATTTCAGGAAAAAAATCACCAAGAGCGGAACCGTAAAAGATTTGTATAAGGATTTGGAAAGTGATTAATATCTCCTGGGATCAGGGTTTCAAGCGGGTTTACCGAAGAAAGGTAAAGAAAGATGCTGAACTTAAGGCCAGATTTTGGGAAGCTGCGGAAATATTTGGGAAAGATTCTTTTAACGCCCGGTTGAGAACTCATAAATTGACGGGTAAACTTGACGGGCTCTGGGCATTCAGCGTCAACTTTGATTGCCGGGTGATATT
>JAKJEN010000302.1 GCA_022705405.1 Planctomycetota bacterium
TAATCTTCTTTCACCGATACCTCTTCCTGTCCTTCAACAAAATAGCAATTATAATTCAAATCACGCACATCAGCGGGAACACGGAAATATCCGCCCATATCTTCGGCTTTGGCCATTTCCTCACGATTCAAAAGCGTCTCGTATAGTTTTTCACCGTGGCGCGTACCGATAATGCGAACTTCATTTTTTGCGTTAAGCAACTTCAGCAGCGCCTCAGCCAGAACCCCAATGGTTGCGGCCGGCGCCTTTTGAACAAAGATATCCCCTGGATTTCCATTCTGAAAAGCATACAACACCAAGTCAACCGCATCGTCTATTGTCATCATAAAGCGGGTCATGTTCGGATCGGTTAATGTCAGTGGCGTACCATCCTGAATTTGTTTGAGAAATAGCGGAATGACCGAGCCGCGGGAAGCCATCACATTACCATACCGCGTCCCGCAGAAAATCGTCTTCTTATCGCCGTACATCCGCGCTTTGGCAACCATCAGTTTTTCCATTAAAGCCTTGGACATGCCCATCGCATTGATGGGATAGACGGCCTTGTCCGTGCTGAGAACGATGAGATTTTTCACCCCGCAGGCCATTGCCGCGTTCATCACGTTTTCCGCCCCTAAATCATTGGTGCGGATCGCCTCAATGGGAAAGAACTCACAGGA
>JAKJEN010000303.1 GCA_022705405.1 Planctomycetota bacterium
CAGCCTGTCCATCCGGACATTCCATTTGAATTCCCCTTCAGGATCGAGGTTGACGTATTCTACCGTCTCGATGCCCAGCACACGTTCTTTGAAAGGCGCATACTTGTTGTAGTAGTCGGCAATACACTTTTCGCCGGTCTTTCGATAGTTGTCCGCCGTGTATTCTTTCCGGACTATCTTAATTTCGTCCGACCAGTTTTTCGCCCACAGGTCATTGTAAAATTTAAGAAGGTCTTCCTGTGTATTGCGCTTTTGCAGTTTCAGGTCCCTGTAAAGCTTTTCCAGCGTCTCATGCACGCAGCTCCCCATAAAGGCCTCGATGGTTTTGGCTTCCTCGACTTTGATCTTGTCGATATACTGATATTTGTACTTGAGCGGGCACTGCTCGTAGGTGCCAAGCCGGGAATTGGAAAATGTGTTGTTACCTCATTTTATTGTTGACGGTCTCGTAAAAAGTCATTAATTCTTGTCGCTCCCGCGGAGGCGGGAGCCCACAACCATTTTGAATTACTGGATTCCCGCCTTCGCGGGAATGACAAAATTGCTGGTTTTATGTAGTTGAGTAGGTCTCAACATTTCATGATCAGCGTTTCTTATATCCCTTCAGGTTCCAGCGTTTATCATAAATCTTGTTGTCTTTTTCGTAACCGGTTCG
>JAKJEN010000304.1 GCA_022705405.1 Planctomycetota bacterium
GATTCCCCCGGCAACAACACTCTATTGTAGTACCGATCATGTCCCGCTCATAGGGAGGATCGGCAAAGACCAAATGGAAACTTTCTGCCCGCCTGCTAAGTATCGCCACGCCGCCGACGGCGTCCATGTTCAGGACGTGTGACCGTTCCTCCAGCCCCCAGGCAGCGAGCCGCTCTTTTAGCCTCCGGCTGGCGACGGGGTGCTTTTCCACAAACACCGCCGCTTTCGCCCCCCTGCTCAGGGCTTCCATACCTACGATCCCGGTGCCGGCGTAAAGATCGAGGAAATTGCAGCCGTTGAGAGGAGGAAGGAGATTGAAAAGGGATTCCCGGACGGCGTCCGGCGTTGGCCGGATGACACCGGTCTTGGGGGGCGGAATTCGTCTTCCCCGCATTTCGCCCCCAGTTATTCTCATATCTTGAATCTCCGTTTAAAAAACGTCCCGCAGTTGCATCCAAATGCTCGAAGACACTCTCACAGGTAGTCTCGAACCAGGATTTCCGCAATCTGGACGGCATTGAGGGCGGCGCCTTTCCTGAGGTTGTCGGAAACCACCCACATGTTGATGCCGTTGGTGATCGATTCGTCCTCCCGGATCCGGCCCACAAAGGTTTCATCACGACCGACAGCGTCAATCGCCAGAGGAT
>JAKJEN010000305.1 GCA_022705405.1 Planctomycetota bacterium
TCTTGAATCTGGCCAAAGAGGCCAATGTTGCCTTTCCGCGAGCGACCCGCTTTGAGGAGGCCCCGGGCAAAGGAGTGATCGCCCAGGTCGACGGCAGTCGGGTACTGGTTGGGCGCGATACCTTCCTGGCTGAAAACGGCATTGACGTTCGTATAGTGGCGGATCCTTCTTTGCATGAGGAGCAGGGGTTCAGCACGTTGTATGTATCTAAAGACAGCCGCTGCATCGGCTGGATCGGCTTGCAGGATAAAACCCGTCCTGAGGCCCAGCAGGCGGTCAAGGAATTGTTTGAGGCCAAAATCCGCCGCATCACGATGCTGACCGGAGACCGTCGGGATGTGGCCAACCGGGTCAGCGGCGAATTGGGCTGCACCGACTATAAAGCCCAGTGTCTGCCGCATGATAAGCTGGCGGTAGTGGAAAAGATCCGTCAGGACGGGCATATCGTTGCGGTAGTCGGAGACGGGATCAATGATGCTCCGGCCCTGGCAGCCGGCGATCTGGGGATCGCGATGGGCGCAGCCGGAAGCGATGTGGCGATCAATTCGGCGTCTATTGCCCTGATGAGCAATGATCTGCGGCGTCTGCCGTTTCTGGTGCATCTGTCTCGAAAGACCCGGGCGGTTATCAATCAAAATCT
>JAKJEN010000306.1:0-229 GCA_022705405.1 Planctomycetota bacterium
AATAACCTTGTAGTAATGGAAGTTGTTGATGATTTCATTTGAAAATGTTTACCTTGCCGTGTTAATCTTTAAGCATATAGTTTATTATTAAACGCACATCAGGAGGTCTTTATGTTCAAGATTAAAGTCATGTCAGGGATAGCAGTCGCTCTGTTTCTGGGAACAGCGTTGCCGACAATGGCCAGTGATCCCTGCTGCTTCGGCCGCACTGAAAAAAATGTCACTGGTG
>JAKJEN010000306.1:282-629 GCA_022705405.1 Planctomycetota bacterium
AGGCTGTTTTGAGTTAAAGGATCATGGCGGCGCCAAGATAGGTGACCGAGTCATTGTCACCGGTTGGCGTGCCGGTGACATGAAATGCTACCAGGGACCGAACTGCGGCAAGGTAAGCGTTACGAGCGGAGGCAAGCCAAATTAATCTCATCACGCATCTGATGGATAGTTCCGGCGCCTCATGCCTAAGTTTGCGCTGAAATGGTGAAGTTAATCGGCCAATGCTGCCAATATAATAATTTAGTGACAAGGAGGTTCAATATGTTCAGAGTTGTTATTGTTTCATGTATTGCCATAAGTCTTGTTTTGGCTATTTTTCAAGTTGCGGCTGCCTCTGGCCCTGTATG
>JAKJEN010000307.1 GCA_022705405.1 Planctomycetota bacterium
CACTCAAAAATCATAACAAAACTTTCATATTCCGCTTGACTTCAAAAAGAAATAAAATTATAATATTAAAAGTATATATGCCCCTGTAGCTCAGATGGATAGAGCATCGGTTTCCTAAACCGGTTGTCGGGCGTTCGACTCGCCCCAGGGGTATTTGGCAAATATTTTATAAAATGCCGTTTTGCGCATTTTGAAATAGATTTTTTAGATTTTGAAAATTTTAATGGAAGTACGGTATTCCGTGTCGATTAAGTTGAGAATTTCTTATGATAGATTTGCATACTCATACATTGTTTTCAGACGGTGCCCTTTTGCCTTCTGAACTTGTTTGCCGCACTAAAGCTGCAGGATACGAAGCAATAGCGATTACGGATCATTGCGATTTTTCCAATCTTGATTTTGTGATCAAGAGGATAAAAAGAATTACTAAAATATTAAGTTCCGAGTATGGGATAAAAGTTATAGCTGGGACTGAAATTACATATGTTCCTCCTGTGTATATATCCAAAGCGGTGTCTTTGGCAAGAAAACTCGGTGCTGGAATTGTTGTGGTACACGGGGAATCTCCTGTGGAACCTGTGCCTATAGGAACAAATAAAGCCGGTATTCTTGCTGGATGCGATAT
>JAKJEN010000308.1 GCA_022705405.1 Planctomycetota bacterium
CTGTTGCCATAAGCCATTGCATCATCCGGTTTGATTGCTATCGCCTTGTTTAAATCTTCAATCGCCTGCCCGTAATTGCCAAGTTTGCCATATGCGGCACCCCTATTAACATAGGCATCCGCATGATCGGGTTTGATTTCGATCGCCTTGTTGAAATCGTTGATTGCCTGCACGTAATGGCCCAGGCCATTATAGGCAGTCCCCCTATTGTTATAAGCGAGCCAATTATCATCCGTGACTTTCAAGGCGTGATCAAATAATGTAACGCTGTTCTGCCAATACCCGACCTGTGTCCATGTCTTGATGGACAGGCCCAAAATGATCAATATGGACAATGTCAGTAGTATTTCTTTCCGGTATCTCCAGGTTTTCAAAAGTTCAGGCACACCCCATGCCGCGATCATAAACAATCCGATCAGGGAAACATAAGTATAGCGGTCCGCCATGGCCTGAGAGCCGGCCTGCACGATGCCGATCACAGGCACCAGTGTGCCCAGATACCACAGCCAGCCTGTTGCCAGATAAGGAAATCTCCTGAGCTTCCAGAAAACAGCCAAGGTTATGGCAGCAAGCAGCAATACCGACCCCAAAA
>JAKJEN010000309.1 GCA_022705405.1 Planctomycetota bacterium
ACAATGGAACATATTGTTTAAACCCAGATTACGCAATAGAGGCATTTTCGATTTGCTCTGTCATTTCGAAGGAGCGCAGCGACGAGAAATCTTTATTAATCTCAATGGTTTTAAGATTTCTCCCTTCGGTCGAAATGACACATGAAGTTCCTTTCTTGTCTATTGCGTAATCTGGGTTAAACTTTAGGTTGGTCCTGTATTTGCGCGGGCCGCGTGATAGGAACTGCGAACCAGCGGACCGGATTCCACGCATTGAAAACCTTTTGCGTAAGCGATTTCTTTGAATTCTGAAAATTCATCGGGGGAGTAATATTTGGCAACCGGCCAGTGCCGCCGCGTCGGCTGCTGGTATTGCCCGATGGTGAGCCGCGCGCAGGAAACCGCGGCGAGATCATCCATCAGGCGCAGGATGTCTTCTTTTTGCTCCCCGAACCCCACCATGAAGCCGCTCTTGGAGATTTGCCCCGCGGCCGCAACGCGGGAGAGGAGCTCTAAAGAAAGGCGGTAATTTCCCTGCGGGCGCAATTCGCGAAACAGCGGTTTTGCCGTTTCCATGTTGTGATTGATGACATCCGGCGCCGCGCCG
>JAKJEN010000030.1:0-5525 GCA_022705405.1 Planctomycetota bacterium
GCTTTGAAACCAAACAGCTGGCAGATGGAAAATGGCTTGCTGATTCGCAAAGGAGGAGGCGATATCTGGACTAAAAAAGAGTATAAAGATTTTATTCTTGATTTTGATTTCAAGGTGGAAAAAGGCACGAACAGCGGCGTCTTCCTGCGGGCGGCAGAATATACCTGGCTTCCCTGGGCGGAAGTGCAGATTATGGACTCCTGGGAGAATAAAACGGTTGACAGACAGGATACCTGCGGGGCGATTTATGATATTCAAGCCCCTCTGGTCAATGCCGTCAATCCGGCCGGTCAGTGGAATCGGATGACGATTCAGGCCCTTGGCCCCAGGATTCTGGTTGTTTTAAACGGTCAGCTAATGATCGATATAAACCTGGATGACTGGACCGAGGCCCATAAGAATCCCGATGGATCTAAAAATAAGTTCGACCTGGCCTACAAAGACCTGCCGCGGAAGGGATTTCTGGGTTTTCAGGACCATGGTTTTGCCGTAGAATATCGAAATCTTAAGATCAAAGAATTGAATTAGCAATCTTGCAGGAGTAAGAAAATCAGATGAATGAATCAATGAATCGCAGAGAGTTTGTTAAAACCTCAGCCGCTATCGGCGCGGGCTTGTTTGTAACCGGAAAAATTCTTGGCGCTGGAGGGTCTAAGGATACCTTAAATATCGCTTTTCTTGGGGCAGGGGCACAAGGGCAGGCCCTGCTGGATGCGACGATGAAACTGGGGCCGGAGGCCGCAGTCCGCATCATGGCGGTTTGCGATATCTGGGAGAAGGTAAATCTGCGAAGAGTCTCTCGCCGGATTCAATCCTATAAAGCGGCTTACGGACACGAGGGTCGGCCCTATGTGGACTATAAAGAGATGCTGGATACGGAAAAAGATCTGGACGCGGTCATTATCGCTACTCCGGATTTCTGCCATGCCGAGCAGACAATTGCATGTCTGGAGAAAGGGCTCCATGTTTATTGTGAAAAGGAAATGAGCAATACGCTGGAAGGCGCTCGCCAGATGCTGGAAGCGGCCAATCGCACCGGCAAACTGCTGCAGATCGGCCATCAGCGGCGAAGCAATCCGCGCTACCGCTATTGCTTTGATAAGTATATTCAGGAAGCCAAACCGCTGGGCCGGATCACAACAATTAACGGACAGTGGAATCGAAGCAAGGCATCCTGTGAAGATCTGGACTGGCCGGAAGGTATGGAGATTGACGAAGCGACGCTGAATAAATACGGCTTTCAGGATATGCATCAATTTCGCAATTGGCGGTGGTTTAAAGGACTGGGCGGCGGCCCTATTGTGGATCTGGGGTCTCATCAGATCGATATTTACAACTGGTATCTGGGGGCCGTTCCCCGTTCGGTTATGGCCAGCGGGGGCAATGATTACTGGAAAAATCACCAGTGGTATGACAGCGTAATGGCGGTTTATGAATATCTAACGAAGGACGGCCCGGTCCGGGCGTTTTATCAAACCCTGACAACCAGCAGCGCTAACGGATACTATGAATCTTTTATGGGCCTTAAGGGAACGCTGGTTATTTCCGAATCCGCCAACCGGGGCAGTGTGTACCGTGAAAGCTGGGTTCCGGAGGAAGACTGGGATCCCTGGGTGACCAAGGGCTATCTGAAAAAAGTTGAAGGCAAGACGGTGGTGGATAACCAGGAAAAAGAGGAAGCGGTGCTGGATGTGCGGGAGGGGACATTTTCTCCGGCAGAATACAAGATTCCTGTCACAATGAATGTGCCGTATCATCAGCCGCATATTCAGAATTTTCTGGAGGCCGTTCGAGGCCGTGAAAAATTGAATTGCCCGGCGCAGATCGGATATGAAACAGCTGTGACGGTTTTGAAGGTCAACGAAGCGATTGAAAAGGGCTGTCGGCTTGAATTTAAAACAGATGAGTTCACGGTTTAACAGGATGCGGCAGGGTACACGATTACTCTTGACAGGGTTTCTTTGGGTTGTCTTTGCGGTCCGGGGAGGATTTTTACTGGCGCAGGAAACCCAGCGGCTGGGCGACGGCAATGACGGCAATCGATCGCCGTATGCACACTGGATCGATCTTCTGGATGAAAAAGGGGTTAAGATTCGGGCGACCGATAAAAATCCACAGCCGTTTTCGACCCGAAAAACCTGCGGGGAGTGTCATGATTATGAAACAATCTCCAAGGGGTGGCATTTTGCCACAGCGGCGCCCTCCGATCCGGCCGGCCGCCCGGCTCAGCCATGGGTCCTTAGAGACAGCAGAACCCGAACTCAGATACCGATTTCTTCGCGCGGCTGGAAAGGAACATTTACCCCCGAACAGCTTGGTCTCAGCAGTATGGATCTGCTGAATCTGATCGGTTCCCATATACCCGGGGGCGGATATGGAGAAATGGAAGCGGATCCGAAAGACCCGCAGCAGATGGTTCGCCGCCAGATCAGCGGCAACTTTGAAATCAACTGTATGACCTGCCATAATGGAGATCCGAGACAGGATTCAAACATGGCGGCTCTCCAGGCGACCCGACAAAATTATCGCTGGGTTGCAGCGGCCTCCAGCGGACTTGCCGTAGTCAATGGGACGGCTTCGGCTCTGTCGGATTTCTTTGATCCGGAATTTGATGAAGGCATTAAAACCACCTACAACGACGGAATCTTCAACAAGGAAGGGCAGGTGTTTCTGGATATCACCAGCCGCTGCCCTCCGACTCGTTGTTATTTCTGCCACTCCAGTCAGGATCTGAATATATCCGAATCGGAGGAGTGGACCCGGGATGAAGATGTGCACCTGTCCGCCGGATTGATTTGCGCAGATTGCCATCGGCACGGAAAGGATCACCGGATTTCGCGCGGTTTTCAGAAGGATGATTCGGCCAGAGCGTCTTTGACTTGTGAAGGATGCCATTTGAGAGATGCTGCCGCAGCTGTTCCGGAGAACGGACGTTTAGGGGCTCCCAGACCGGCTCATTGGGGGATTCCTACAATTCATTTCGAGAAGCTGACCTGTACGGCCTGTCACAGCGGAACATGGCCAAAGGAACAGGTCGGGCAGTGGCGCACGTCTCGAATCCATAAAATCGGACTGCACGGCAAACATTCGCTGGATCTGCGGCAGCCGCATGTATATGGGCCGGTATTTCTCAAAGGCGAAGATGGAAAGATCGGCCCGTATCGGCTGTTTTGGCCTGCTTATTGGGGCGTTATAAAAGAGGATCGTGTGGCTCCGCTGCATCCGACAATGGTGTTAAAATCGGCCGCCGCGATTCTGGATCAAAATCAGGAAAAAGAAAATGATTGGCTTTCGCTGACGGAAGAACAGATTGCCGCAGTCTTAAAACGGCTCAGTTCCGAAGAAACGGAAGCCGTGTATATCGCCGGCGGCAGGATGTACCGGCAATCTGAAAACGGGCTTAAAAGCTGTCTGCATCCGGCGGCGGAACCGTACGCCTGGGCCATGGCGCATGATGTGCGGGTCGGCGAACAATCTTTGGGAGCGCGCAGTTGTGACGATTGCCATACGACAAATTCGCCTTTCTTTTTCGGGACGGTGATGGCGGATTCTCCGGTATCCGGCCAATCGCGTTTTGTCGAAATGGTTCAACTGCAGGGGATCCGCCGGCTTTATATCTGGTTTTTTAATTTTTCGTTTCTGTTTAGGCCATGGATGAAAGCGATTTCCCTGGCGGCCTGCGGGCTTGCGGCTCTGGTGGTGTTGACATACGTCCTAAAGGCCGTTGCCGTCCTGTCCAGGCGAGCATTGGAGGATAAGACATGACGTTTCGTTGGATTGCAGCCGCCGCTTTTATCGTTGTCATCGGCAGCATTGGGCTTCATGCGCTGCTGTTTCCGTTCAGCGCATCCGGCCGATGGAGAGGGATGGATATCTTCCGTACAAAGATCCATATCTTTACGCTGTTTTTTCTGGAACAAAAACTGAACTGGATCGGTCGATTGAAAAAGCTGATTTTTCTGCTGGCTTTGCTTTCCTTTTTAGTCCTGCTGATTACAGGATTTGGGCCGGTGTTTTTCGGGCTTCGCCTGTCGGGCTGGCTGCTGGTGATTCATGCGACTTTTTCCCCGATTCTGATCGGCTGTCTGTCTCTTTTGGCGCTGGGGTGGGCACAAAAGATGGTTTTTGAAAATAGAATGGAAAATATAGTCAAGGGCTGTTTTTGGCTGTTGATTCTGATCGCTCTTCCGCTGACGCTGACAATGATTGCAAGCATGTTTCGCTTCTTCGGAACGGAAGGCCAGGAACTCCTGCTGATCGGCCATCGCTGGTGCGCTCTGGCGTTTGGCTGTATCGCCCTGATTTTCTTATATTGCCTGATTCGCGGACAAATCGTTAAAGAAAACACTGCAGAACCATTAGAGTAAGGAGAATCCATTATGGTACAGGCCGTAGCATTACTATGTGTGTTTGGTTTGGGCGTGTGTTTTTCGCTGCTGGGGTCTATCAGCGTAAAATTGATGCCGCGCGTTCAAATTGACGCCGGTCGGTTCGGGACGCTGATTTCCGTATTTATGTTCGCCTGCCTGATTGCCTCTCTGGTGGTAGGCGTAGTGACCGACGCTATCGGGTATCAATGGGTTGCGGTCATCGGGTTTCTACTGACGGCGATTTGTATTTTTATTCTGGCGTTCGGCAAGAGCTTCAGCGCGGTTTTGCTGCCCTGCATGCTGCTGGGTTTTGGGGCGATGGCCCTGAATACAGCCGGCAATGTAATGGCTCCGCAGGTTTTATTTGACGGCAAGGATCCGGCTGCCGCCAGCAATCTGGCCAATGTGTTTTTTGGGCTGGGTTTGTTTTTGACGCCGCTGATTACCAGTTATCTGTTTCGCATGATCCGCTATGAAAAAGCGGTTTTCATTATTGGAGTTATCGTTGCTTTGCCGATTTTTGTTGCCTGGCTGGCTCAGGGGTATCCGGCCAGCAGCGCCAAACTGGATATCGGCGCCGCCGTCCGGCTCCTCGGACAGCCGGCGATTTTGGTCGCTTCGTTTGTTCTGTTCTTTTATATGGCTCTTGAATCCTCTTTTTGCAACTGGCTTCCTTCATTTGGAAAAGAGGTTGCAAAAACCGAAAATCCTTCAATAGAAACCGGCGTTGCAGACGCCTCCGGTCAGCGGCTGCTGTCATTTTTTGCAATTGCAATGATGGCCGGACGGCTGGTGACAGGACTTTTGCCCTCGCGTTTGAATTTTGACCTGACCGCCAACGGCGGATGGATTATCGCAGCGGCAGCGGTAATTGCCGCCATTGTGATTTTCGTTATGATGGGCTGCTCGAAGAGGTCTTTGGCAAACAGTTTGGCGATATTGGCCGGACTTGCTTTTGCCCCGTGCTTTCCGACGACAGTCGGGGTAACCTTCTGGAAGTTTCCCTCGGATGTCCATGGCAGTGTGTTTGGGATAATCTTTGCCGTGGGCTTGGCAGGCGCTGTGATCGTACCCAAGGCGATGGGGAATGTGGCCAAGGAAGCGTCGATTCAGAAAAGCCTGAAATTGCTGTTGCCGGCTTGTGTTCTTTTGATT
>JAKJEN010000030.1:5535-20680 GCA_022705405.1 Planctomycetota bacterium
GGCGGTTATTCTGAACATTGTGAAAGGGCCCGCCCTTTAAACTGATTTATGACGATTGCAAACAAAAATACCGCCAGTCGCTGGACGCGTCGGGCTTTTATAAAACGTTTTTCGATAGCGGCCGGAGCGAGCATTGGATTTCCTTTGATAGCTCCGTCGGGTATTTTCGGAGAAAACGCCCCATCAAATCGTATCCGAATCGGCTGTATTGGAACCGGCGGGATGGGGATGCAGAATCTGCGCGGTTTTCTGCATCAGCCGAGTGCCCAAATCGTCGCAGTCTGTGATGTGGATCGCAATCATCTTCAGGCGGCTCTCCAGACGGCCGGTCTGGACCCTTCAGATGGAACAGGCGATTTTCGTCGGGTATTAGCCAGAAACGATATTGACGCTGTTGTCATTGCAACGCCGGATCACTGGCATGTGCCGATTGCTTTGGCGGCCGTAAAAGCCGGTAAAGATGTCTATTGCGAAAAGCCGCTGACTCTGGCCATTCAGGAGGGACGAGACTTGGCCGATGCGGTACAATCCTGCGGGCGCATCTTTCAAACCGGTTCCCATCAGCGCTCGGATGCAAATTTCAGAAAGGCCTGTGAACTGGTTCGAAACGGCCGAGTCGGCCGATTACAGACGATTGATGTAGAAATTCCTCCAAATAACCGACAGTGTCCCCCGGATGGCTGGCAGCCGCAGCCGATACCGGATGAACTGGATTATAATATGTGGCTGGGGCCGGCGCTCTGGGCGCCTTATACAAAATTGCGATGTCATTATACCTTTCGGTTTATTTCAGATTATTCCGGAGGTCAGATCACCAACTGGGGCGCACATCACATTGATATAGCGCAATGGGGACACGGAACGGATTTGACCGGACCAGTACAGGTTGAAGGAAAAGGGGAAATTCCGCGAGATGGACTGTTTGATACGCCTCTGTCTTATGATCTTATCTTTACCTATGCCGATGGCGTTCGCCTGCTGTGCCGTACAGGCGGAGGCAGCGGAAGCGTGACCTTTCGGGGAGATGAGGGCGAGATATATGTCAATCGCGGACAGATCAGATCGCATCCCCAAAGCATCCTGAAATCCGCTGTCAAGCCAGGCGAAATTCGGTTATATCGCAGCCCGAACCACCAAAAAAATTTCCTCGAATGTATCCGGAGCCGGAAAACGACAGTGGCTCCGGCTGAGATCGGGCATCGGACGATGACGATCTGCCATATGGGAAATATGGCGTTGCGATTGAAGAGAGCGCTGCGCTGGGATCCGGCCAAAGAAGAGTTTATTGATGACGAACAGGCCAATCGCCTGAAATATCGCGCCATGCGGGCGCCATGGGATTTGAAAATGGTTATTTGATACAGGAGACTTATACCATGACAAAGACATTTTTACAAATGATTCTTTTAACGGCTTTTATTTTCACTGCGGCATCCTGTCAGAAAAAAGAACCGGCTCCGCCTTCAGCTCCTGCGGATCCGGCCGCCGGATCGCAGACCCCTGCTGTTAAACCGCCGGCCGTTCAAGAGCCGGCCGCCCCTGCGGCAAAGCCGACCGCTGTTGAAAAGGAAGACAACCTGAAGCCGATCGACCTGATCCTGCCCAAGCCCCAGTTCGTCGGTACGCCGGAAAATATTGTGGGCGTCAAGAATCTCGAAAAGCCCCTGGGAGCGCCTCGGCCTCCGTTTCTGGCGCCGGAAGGGACTGTCCTGGTCTCCAGAGGCAAACCCGTGAAGGGGTCTGAACAGGAACCGATTCTTGGCTCCTATGATATGATTACAGACGGAGACAAAGAGGCCAGCGACGGCAGTCTGGTGGAAATGGGTCCGTTTTCTCAGTGGATTACGATTGATCTGGAAGCCGAATACGAGATTTATGCCATTGTCTTCTGGCAGTATCATAAAGTCGAGCGGGTCTATTACGATGTGATTGTGCAGGTCAGTCAGGATCCGGAGTTTATTGTCGATGTGGTAACGCTGTTTAATAACGATACGGATAACAGCAGCGGCCAGGGCGCAGGACAGGATAAGAATTTTGTCGGCACATCGGAAGGCAAACTGATCGATGCCAGGGGAACCCGTGCCCGTTATGTGCGGATTTACAGCAATGGAAATAATCAGAACGATATGAACCACTTTATCGAAGTGGAGGTTTTCGGCAAGAGTGTGAAATGACGCGGTCTTTTCTTCTCTGGGCGGGAATCCTTCTGGCGGCCGCGGGGGCGGTTAGGGCGGTGTTTTTGTCCGCTCGTCCGATGCATACGGATGAGGCCGTTCATGCCGTTAAATTCGCGGCGTTGCTGGAGCGGGGGGTATATGAATATAATCCATTGGAATATCATGGGCCAACGCTGCATTATATAACCTTCATTTTTGCCCGTCTGACGGGAAAAACAACCCTGCCGGAGTTAACCGAATCCTTTTTGCGAATGGTTCCTGCATTTTTGGGAACTCTGATGGTCCTTCTGCCGCTTTTATTTTGGGATGGTCTGGGCCGCAGGGCGGCATTATTTGCATCAGTACTGCTGGCCTTCTCGCCTGCATTTGTGTTTTACAGCGGGTATTTTATTCACGAAATCCCGCTGGTTTTTTTTCTGGGCTGTTTCTTGGGCTGTCTGTGGCGATACCTGCAAAAGCCCCATTGGTTCTGGGCATTTTTGATCGGTCTGTCGGGGGGACTGATGTTTTGTACAAAAGAAACCTGTGTTCTGTCTTTTGGCTCCGTTTTCATTTCAATTTTACTGTTGCGAGTGTTCTCGGCGAAAGATCGGGCAAAACAATCCGGAGAGCCGAAGCGAATTCAACCGATCCATATTCTTTGTGCAGCGGCCGCATTTTTAATCCCCTGGTTATTATTATTTTCTGCGATGGGGACCCATCCGCAGGGAGTAATCGATTCTCTTAGAAGTTTTATTCTGTATCCGGGACATGCGGCTTCCAAACACACGCATGTCCAGCCCTGGGGATATTACCTTAATTTGCTGACTTGGATGGAATTTATCGAGCCGATCTCCTGGAATGAAGATGGAATTGTCGGGCTGGCCCTGTTGGGTTTTTTTGCAATTTTCTGGAGAAAACAAAGATCTTCGACAGGGCTTTGGCTTTCCCGATTTCTGGCCTTATTTACCTTGTTTTTGACTATTCTATACTCTGCGATTCCCTATAAAACGCCTTGGAATGTTCTGTCGTTTTTGTATGGAATGGCATTGCTGGCCGGCATAGCCGCAGACCGCTTCCTCAAAATGGCCGTTGGCCGCATCGAGAAAACCTGTGTCGTAACAGTACTGCTGGTTTTTGGACTCTTCAGTCCTCTGGTGCAGGGTATTCTCTTAAAAAATCAATTTTCCGCTGCCTCCTCAAATCCCTATGTGTATGGGCAAACAGGACCGGATATGTATCAAATGGCTGCCCGGGTTGAACAAGTCGCAGCGGCACATCCGGAAGGAAAAAATCTGTATATTCAGGTAATCGCCGCACAAGACGATTATTGGCCTTGGCCATGGTATCTTCGTGCATTTGACAGGGTTGGTTATTTCAATCGAGTGGATCCGGGCCTGCCGATGGCCCCTTTGATTCTGGCTAATGCGGAGATGGAATCAGAGATTGTAAAGCAACTCTATGAGATAGCCCCTCCGGGGCGACGGGAGATGTATCTGCCTCTGTTTCAGACCCCTGTTTATCTTCGAGCGGGGATGGAATGGAAAGGATATATTCGAAAAGATCTTTGGGATTTATTGCAGGAGCATTTGCCTGCACCCCGACAGACTGAGGTTCTGGCGGAGAGGAATATCCAGCCGATTCAGGAAAAAAATATGCAGGAATCCATACGTTTTAGCCATGAGGCGATGGCCACGGTATTTGAGATATTTATCCAGCATGATAATGCCGGCTATGCCTCGCAGGCGGCGCGAGCGGCCTTTTCAGAAGCAGATCGCTTAGAAACTTTGCTGAGCAGGTATATCCCCAACAGCGACATCAGCCGCATAACGTCGTTGAAAAAAGGGGAATCGGTGATTGTCTCTCCGGAAACAATAGAGTGTCTTCAGATTGCCCGCCGGATTTATGAGCAGACCGACGGGGCCTTTGATATTACGGTGGGAGGACTGGTGCAGTTATGGAAGCAGCAAACGCCGTCTGAGGAGCAGATTCGCAAGGAACTTTGCGCTGTCGGTCAGAATCGAATTATAATAGATTCCCAAAAACTGACAGTGACGGTGGAAGCAGATGGGATAGAACTGGATCTGGGAGGCATAGGAAAGGGATATGCTGTCGGCAAAATGGGCCAAGTTCTGAAGGAATGGAAAATTGACAAAGCCCTGATTCACTCCGGATCCAGTTCGGTTTTGGCGATGGATGCTCCGACAGGGAAAGTCGGATGGAAGGTTCGTCTAAGCAGCCCAATCGAGCCGAAAAAAGAAATTCGGGTGCTTGAAATGAGAAGCCAGGCCCTTAGTTGTTCAGGTCTTCGCAGAGGCAGTGATATGATTCATCCTGATACAGGAATGTCAATTCAGGACAAAGCGGCAGTATGGGTAAGAGGAGATGATCCATCGATCTGTGACGGGCTTTCTACAGCGTTTATGGTAATGGATATAAAAGATATCGAAATATTTAGCCAAAACCATCCGGAGTTTGCGATTCTTGTATTTCTAAAAGAACAGCCGGTTCCGGCTCCTTTAGCATTTGGAAATTGGTAAATTTTATTAAAGTTGGAAAAAATTGGAGATAAAGGACATATTATCTATAAGTCATTCTTTAGGTAAATCTTGATTGATATAGAATAAAGAATATGGATAATTCAATAAACTTTTTTACCCACAAAGTGAAGATACTTTTTGTAAGGAGTTGGAATTATGGGGATTCTGGACATTATTATCTTTGTTGTATTTGTTGTAAGCGTGGTTGGAATAGGACTTTATAAAAGCCGTCATGAAAAATCAGGGGAGGACTATTTTTTGGCCGGTCGCGGCCTGACTTGGTGGCTGATCGGGTTTTCTCTGATTGCCGCCAATATTTCCTCCGAGCAGTTTGTCGGAATGAGCGGAAATGCGGCCAGTTATATCGGTATGGCAATTGCCAGTTATGAGTGGATGGCGGCCATTACCCTGGTAGTGGTGGCATTTGGATTTCTGCCGTACTTCCTGCGGGCGGGGATCTATACGATGCCGGAATTTCTGGAGTATCGTTATAATGCGGCAGCGCGAACCATCATGGCGGTTGCCACTATTTTCATCTATATGCTACTGCTGGGAGCAGTGACGTATTCGGGGGCGTTAACCGTCGAAACAATGGCCAAAGAGATGGAAATGAAATTTATCCCAACGCTGGCGCAGGCCTCGCTGGCGATTGGAATCATCGCTATGCTGTACGTTGCCGCCGGCGGCCTGAAGGCCTGCGCTTGGGCGGATCTGATCCAGGGCAGCGCCTTGATTCTCGGCGGTGCGGTCATTATGATTTTTGCCTTTAAGATGCTCGGCGCAACCAACGAGGCCTCCTATATCGAAGATGTCACAACAGGCGCTGTAGGCGTTAAGACCTTCTCCGGAGAGGGAGTCATGGAGCGGTTTATGACGCTCAACAAGGTTCGTCTAAATATGTTTCTGCCGAAAAATGACGCAACCCTGCCCTGGACGGCTCTGCTGCTCGGATTGTGGATTCCGAATTTTTATTACTGGGGTCTGAATCAGTATATCACCCAGCGGACGCTGGGTTCGGCTTCCTTGGCGCAGGGGCAAAAGGGCATTGTATTTTCCGCCTTTATGAAGCTGCTGATTCCCTTTGTGATCGTGATTCCCGGAATCATTGCGTTTAATCTGTTTGCGCCGGAAATGAAATTAAAAGCCGTTGATGACAATGCTCCGGTTTTTGCCCGTTATCTGAAGGCCAATCCGGATACCCGGCTGGTACAGATTGCAGAATCGCCCTCAGCCGAGGCGATTGCCGCATTGCCGGAAGGGGTATTTCTGGTTGCCGTTTACCCGGATGAGTTTGAATTAAAGAACGCGCGAAGTAAAAATCCATTTGTTCTTCCAATGAGTCTGGAGAAATACAGTAAACTGCAAGTCAAGCCCTTTTCGGTATTTGAGTCGGAAGATAAATCATGGAAGACAGTATTTCCATCGCTGGCAGAGGAATTGGAACGATACAACACGGTGATTCGCGAGGCCGCTCAATCCTCCGGGGCCAAAGTGAATACAGAAAAATTTCTCGGCTATAAATATGATTCCGCGCTGGGCCAGCTGCTCAGCAAGGTGCTGCCGAGAAATACCGGCGCAGTCGGATTTGTCCTGGCGGCTCTGCTTGGCGCCGTGGTCAGTTCGCTGGCGGCGATGCTGAATGCGGCCTCGACGATTTTTACGATGGATATTTATAAGAAGTATTTATCTCCCCAGGCCTCGCAGAAAACGATTGTGACGCTCGGCCGCATCAGCGTAATTGTCTTTACCGCAATCGCGGTTTTCCTGGCTCCGCAACTGGGCAACCCCAAGATCAGCAACAGCATCTTTACGATTATTCAGGAAAGTCAGGGCTTTTTGTCCCCGGGCGTACTGGCTGTATTTGTGTTCGGTTTGCTGGTACGCCGTGCGCCGGGGATCTGCGGCGTAGCCGGTCTGGCGACAAATTTTATCGCTTACGGCGGGATGAAATATTTGTCCACGATCAGCGGACTGATGGATAATAAAATTATGTCTATATTGATCGGCAATTTTCTGAACCGGATGGCGATCAGTTTTGTGATTTGCCTTCTGGTTATGCTGCTGATTCGGATGACTCGACCCCTGGCCCAGCCCATAGAATTTAAACAGCAAACGACAATCGAACTTCATTCCTCCAAAGGCGCAATAGCGGCCGGTATAATTGTCGTGATTATCACTTTGATTCTATACGTTATTTTCAGTCCGCTTTGTCTGGCTAAGTAAAGGAGTTCTTTTGTGCATGTGACAAATGATCAACAAGCGGCGACGGTTCTGCGGAAACTGGCCTCTGAAAACAGACTTTCAATGGCAGGCGCCAGGATACGCCGCAGTTCGTCGCGTTTTTGCCTGGGCGTTGAACACGGAGATTACAACGGGACGGAACTGTTTGGCGTAGGAACGGATCGGTTTATCTGGATGGCCTACAGGCCTAACGGGACCAGCAAGATGCGGCTGTTCAGCGGCAATTTTCCTGAAGATGGCCTGGTTGAGTTTACGATAGGTTCGGTACCTGCTCCCAAATCCGCCCAAACGGCCGAAACGTGGGCGCGCTTTCCATACGGCATAGATTATATTCTCCATCGGGAAGGATATAATTTAACCCAGGGAATGGATGCTGTGCTGTACGGCAATATCCCCGGCGGGGGAATGAGTCGGTCGGCCTCCTTGAGTTTGAATCTGATTCTTTCTGTATTGGAGGTTAACGGCATTCAGCAGCCGGACCCGATGAAGATAGTGGATCTGGCTCAGGCGGTGGAAAACGATTACATCGGCTCCCCCTGCGGCAAACTGGATCAAATTATGATTCTGTTTGCCCGGGAAGGTACGGGTACCCATTATAAACCCGCAGATCGATCGATCGCTTATGTTCCGCTGGGCACAAAGGCCTCAGATTTTCGTATCGTGGTCATGGATACCGGGACTGTCCGGCCGGGACTGGAAAAATCAACCTATAAGATCCGCAGATCCGAATGCGAGGAGCTGGTCAAAAAAGCACAGGCCGCCGGATTTAAGATTCATTGTCTTGCCGATATTCGCGAGGAAAAACTATACCAGAAGATCCGTTCCGAATTTGAAAAGGATCAGCCCCATCTGGTCAATCGAATGACGTATATCTACAAGGCCCAGAATCGTTTTTATCAGATGATGGATGCCTGGAAGCAGGGCGATATTGAAACTGTAGGTTCTATCTTTCGACAGGATGGAATCGGGTTGCGGGATGAATATGTCATATCCGGTCCGGAACTGGAGACTATGTGCGATATTGCACGCAGCGTCCCCGGCGTGCTGGGCGAGCGGATGCTTGGCGGCGGGGATAAAGGTGCAGCTGGGGCTTTGGTTTTGGCTGCAGATGCCGAACGCCTCAAGACGGCAGTCCAGACGGCCTATCCTCGTTCCAGACCCGATTTTGCCGACCGATTTGCGGTTCATACCTGCAAGGTGGTGGATGGAATCGCTGTTCTGGATGGTTTGCTATAAATTGTTGAGGGGTCTTTCGGAACGCGCAGGTTTTAGGTTTGTTTTGATAACATTTTAAGGTATCCTGTATCCTGAAAAGGCGGGACAGAAACGACAAAATGTAGAGGTCTTTTGTTGGTAAATCGGAGAGTTCGTTTGGAAACAGCCATTGCTAAATTGCCGGATGCCTTTGGGGTCAATGTCTTTAGCGATGCGGTTATGCAGAATCGGCTGCCTCAGGATGTATATCAACGCTTTGTGGAGGTTCGCAGGGGCGATGCGGAATTAACCGTATCTATTGCCGACGCCCTTGCCGGCGCGATGAAAGAATGGGCGCTGGAGAAAGGGGCGACCCATTACTGTCACTGGTTTCAGCCGATGACCGGCCTGACGGCCGAGAAGCATGAATCGTTTATTTCGCCTACTGCCGACGGCAAGTCGGTCATGGAATTTAGCGGCAAGGAATTGATAAAGGGGGAGCCGGATGCCTCCTCGTTTCCTTCCGGCGGCTTGCGGGCGACGTTTGAGGCCCGCGGTTATACCGCCTGGGACTGTACCTCTTCGGTGTTTATTAAAGGCAGGACAATGTATATTCCCTGTGCGTTTTGTTCCTATACAGGGATGGCGCTTGATAAAAAAACGCCGCTTCTTCGTTCGATGGACGCCATCAGCAGGCAGGTGGTTCGGGTCTTAAGGGCCCTTGGAGTAAAAGACGTCAACAAGGTGACGGCTACCCTGGGTCCGGAACAGGAGTATTTTCTGGTCGATCAGCATTTCTTCCAGAAGAGATTGGACCTGATGCTGGCGGGCAGGACGCTGTTTGGGGCGCCCTCCCCGCGCGGTCAGGAACTGGAAGATCATTATTTCGGTACCCTGCACGAGCGAATCGCTGCGTTTATGCATGAGGTAAATACTGAATTATGGAAGCTGGGAGTCTCGGCCAAGATTCAGCATAATGAAGTAGCTCCTGCTCAGTATGAACTGGCTCCGGTGTTTACTTCAGTCAATATAGCCACCGACCACAACCAGCTGACGATGGAAACCCTGCAAAAAGTCGCTCAGCGGCATGGGTTTGTCTGTCTGCTGCATGAAAAGCCGTTTGTTGGCGTTAACGGCTCAGGCAAACACAATAACTGGTCTCTGATGACCGATACCGGTCATAACCTGCTGGATCCCGGCCAGACGCCTCACGACAATATGGTCTTTCTGATCTTTCTTTGCGCTGTGATCCGCGCGGTCGATAAATACGCCAATGTCCTTCGGGCCAGTGTGGCCAATACAGGCAATGAGTGCCGCCTTGGCGCCAACGAAGCCCCTCCGACCATTATTTCAATCTTTCTTGGCGAGCAGTTGACGGAGATTTTTGAGCAGCTGGCCGCCGGCGGAGCCAATTCCTCCAAACAGAGCGGACCGCTGCGTCTGGGCATTTCTACTCTGCCGCCTCTGCCCAAGGACAGCACGGATCGCAACCGGACCTCTCCGTTTGCCTTTACCGGCAACAAGTTTGAATTTCGGATGGTCGGTTCCAGCCAGTCCTGCGCAGGGCCGGCGTTTGTGATCAATACGATTGTGGCCGATGTGCTCAATGAAATAGCCGCAGAACTGGAACAGGCCGACGATGTCAGGGCCGCCGTGCAGAAGATTCTACAGAAAATCGCGACCGACCATGCCCGAATCGTCTTTAACGGCGATAATTATTGTCATGAATGGGTTCAGGAGGCCGCCCGCAGAGGCCTTCCGAATATCGCCTCCACGATCGACTCAATTGAGACGCTGTTGGAGGAAGAAAACATGAAATTATTTGAACGAAACCGGGTACTCAGCCGAACGGAATTGGAAGCCCGAACGGAGATTCTCCTGGAAAATTATATTCGTACGATCCATATTGAGGCCTGTACGACTCTGCATATGGCAAAACGGCAGATTCTGCCTGCCTGTGTGAAGTATGCGGGCAAACTGGCCGCAGCGATCGTTTCGGTGCAATCCGCCGGAGGTCAGGCCGACTCCCAGAAAAAGATGCTTGAAAAAGTCTGCGGTTTGTCGGATGAACTTCATGGGGCAATTGACAAACTGGACGAAAAAGTCAAAGGGGCCTGCAATAACAAAAGTACTCTCGAAAAAGCCCGTTATTCACGGCAGGACATTATTCCGCAGATGAATGCGGTGCGAAAGGCATCGGATGAACTCGAGATGGTTGTCGATGCGGATCTGTGGCCTCTGCCGACCTATGCAGAGATGCTGTTTATCATCTGATCAAGAGGCGTACGTCTGACTGTTGAGTCAAAGTCGCAGTTCTCAAATGCCAAGGCGGCCTCAGTTATAAATTCCAAAACGGATTCTTTGCAGAGTTGAGGTTAAACTATTGCTCGAAGGGGAAGAAAAAAAGACGGTTCGGATTGTCCTTTGCCAAGCCAACCCTGTTGTCGGAGATCTGGCCGGTAATCGGCAAAAAGCCATGGCATTTCTGGAACGCGCCCGGCCGCTAAAGCCGGATTTGCTTATTTTTCCCGAATTGTATCTT
Source organism: Planctomycetota bacterium (assembly GCA_022705405.1). GTDB lineage: Bacteria > Planctomycetota > Phycisphaerae > Sedimentisphaerales > Anaerohalosphaeraceae > JAHDQI01. Next base: position 16,209 of record JAKJEN010000030.1, read on the forward strand.
TGCGGATATCCGCCGGAAGATCTATTGCATCGTTCCGGTTTTTTAAAACAGACCCGTCAAGCGCTTTTGGATCTGGCTGGTCAGTTCAATGAAATTCCGCTGCTGATAGGATGGGCAGAATCAACGGATGCAGGAGTGTATAATTCCGCTGCGCTGCTGGCTGAGGGAAGGATTGTCAGTAATTACCGAAAGGCATGTCTGTCTGATTCCGGGATCTTTGACGAAACAAGGTATTTCTTGTCGGGCGTCGAGCCGGTTGTGATAACGATCCGAGATGTTCGCTGGGCTGTTACCATTTGCGAAGATCTCTGGGATCTGGAGCGTCTGGATTCTTTATTTCAGAAGATCCGAAGCAGTTTTGACGGAATTTTGAATCTCTCGGCATCGCCGTTTTATATCGGCAAACATCAAAAGCGTCAGGATGTCCTCAGCCGATGTGCCTTGCATTTTGGCTGTCCACTTATTTTTTGTAATTTGGTTGGCGGTCAGGATGAGCTGGTTATAGATGGGCGAAGCATGGTGTTTGGAGCCGACGGTCGGCTTCTGTTTCAGGCGGCCGGTTTCGAGGAAGATCTTCTTTATGTGGAATTTGAGAAGAAAACAGATGCCAAGATAGAATGTAAGGCCGACGCCGGGAATACTTCCGGCGGGGGAGAAGATGAAGGCATTGCGGAGGTCTGGCGAGCCCTCGTTCTCGGGACGGCGGATTATGTTAAGAAAAATGGGTTTACGAAGGTTCTCTTGGGTTTAAGCGGCGGGGTCGATTCGGCTTTGGCGGTTGCAATAGCCGTCGAGGCGCTGGGATCTCAAAATGTAGTTGGCCTTTCCATGCCGTCTCGTTTTAATTCGCAGCAGACCCAAGCAGATGCCCGGCAAATCGCAGAGAACCTTGAGATTGAGTTTCATACCCTTGCTATTGACAAAGTGTTGGAAAGTTTTAGCGGGCTTCTGGGATCTGTCAAGGGATGGTCTGAAAAAGGCGTTGCTTATGAAAATTTACAGGCCCGGATCCGCGGTATGCTGCTGATGAGTTTGTCCAATCAGTTCGGGTATCTGGTTTTGACCTGCGGCAATAAAAGTGAAACAGCCGTCGGCTATTCGACGCTCTATGGCGATACTGCAGGCGGTTTGGCCGCGCTCAAGGATATTCCCAAGACGATGGTCTATCCACTGTGCGATTATTATAATCGAATCAGGGGCAGAAAGGTAATTCCGCAGAGCGTTATTGATCGGATTCCGTCGGCTGAACTGCGAGATAATCAGAAAGACAGCGACTGGCTGCCGGAGTACGATCTGCTGGATCAGATTTTAAAGGAATTTATAGAAGAAAAATGGAACCGGGAAGAACTGATCAGTCAGGGTTTTCCCAGCGATGCGGTAGAGAAAGTTTGCCGCCTGATATATCAGAACGAATACAAACGTCGCCAAAATCCTCCGGGTATTAAGATTACACCGTGTGCTTTCGGAAAAGATCTGCGAATGCCGATTACCCATAGATACAGAGGATAGCGCACACGCGTCGGAAGGCCCCAATATCCGGTTTAATTATTCAAATTAAATCGGCAAGTAACCGCATTATATCTCAATGGTTAGGCGATTTTTAGAACTTTCGTTCAACAATTTCTTGCTTTATGTCCGATTACTTGTTATAGTGTGGTATGCAGGTTGGCCCCTGCGGTGTGCGTGACGGGAACGTTAATTTGAAAGAACCGATGCACCCTAACAGGGAGGCCAGGTCGGCAAGGATCGGACAGGCCTGCTTGACAGGACGTTCGGACTGCCGCAACGGTCGCCCACGTTGAAATACGGGGTTGCTTTCATTCGTTTCCGCACGGCATCTGCGGAGGTACCTACATAAAAAAGGTCTGTCCCGTACAGACCTTTTTTTATACAAGAAAGCACAGTCCCGCTGATTACTCCTCGGATAGTTGTAAATCGCCGCCTAAAGATTTCATCAAGTCCGCATACGAGGGAAAGGTGACATTCATTGCCTCAGCGGTTTCAATTGTGGTTTGTCCGTCCAGCGCCATCCCCGCGATACTTAACGCCATAACAATGCGATGATCGAAGCGGCCGTGAACCGCAGCGGCAGTCAGCGGCCTTCCGCCGCGAATGACCAGACCATCGGGAAGTTCTTCGATATCCGCTCCCAGTTTTTTCAATTCAGCGGCCATGCAGGCAATCCGGTCAGTCTCCTTTTTTCTTGCTTGAGGCACATTAAGGAGGCGTGTCGTTCCTTCTGCAAAGGCCGCTGTAACCGCCATGACGGGCAGGGCGTCGGGCGTGCGGTTCATATCGATATCAATTCCCCTGAGAACGGATTTTTTAATACGAACGACGTTTTTATCCCAGGAAATGTCGGCTCCCATCGCCTTGAGATAATCCGCTACGGCCTTATCGGGCTGGCTGTCGGAAAAGTCCAGTCCTGTCAAAGCGACCTCTTCGGCTAAAAGCGCTGCGCCGCAAAGAAAAAAAGCAGCGCTGGAAAAGTCTGCGGCAATGGGCGAATCAAAGGGCTTGTATCGCTGACTGCCGGGGATAATGATGTGTTTAAATTCGTGGTTTTCATAACGGATTTTTTGTCGATCCAGCCAGTCCAGCGTCATCTGCACATAATCCGGTTCATTCAGCAAAGTCACTTCAATCTCAGAAGATTTTTCAGCCAGAGGACAGGCCAGCAAAAGAGAAGAAAGGAACTGGCTGGTAAAACATTCGATGGATGTCTTGCCGCCCCGGAGGGTTCCGCGGATTTCCACCGGCGCGCATCCATTGTGGTTTACAGAAACTCCTGCGGCTCCCAAATCAGCAAGGGATTGCAGCAGGGCAGCGATCGGTCGTTCTCGGATCTGTTGGTCGCCGGTCAAAGAAATCCTCGCGCTGTCAGAGGCAAGAGCGGCCGAACCGATGGCAAGACGCAGGGTAGTACCGGAATTGCCGACATCAATACTACACTTTTCATTCAGTATTCTGCCGGCTGTGCCCCGAATTAACCAGACATTTTCATTTGAAGTATCGATTTGTGCTCCGAGCGATCGATAGCATTCTACGGCGCTTAGAGTATCGCTCGAAAGAAGAGGATTGCGGATTCGACTGGTTCCTTCAACAAGAGAGCCAATGACCACTGCACGGATTGTATGAGATTTGGAACCTGGAATGACAACAGACCCGGAAAGGGTAGATTTTCGGACCTTTAATTTCATAGATAAAAAACACCTTTAATTATAAATATAAATAGATCTGAAAAGAAAATCCTAAAGATTATGCTTTATTTTCTAAGAAAATCGAAAAAAAAAGAAAAAAAGTTGCAATTTAAAATCTGAAAATAATATAATAATCAAATATTGTATCATAATACTGTATCAAATAAATTTATAAGACGTTCGCAACAATAAAAGACAGAACAAGTCCTATTATAATGTGGGGGTTTCTTTAAGTCTGATAAAATCATTTTTAGCCAGTTTGTTTATGTTGTGTATTTTCAAACTGTGTTGACTTAAAGTGTTCATTTTGGTAAGGTAATATAAACTCGCCTTTTACGTTTTCCGATACGATATATGTATCGTATGAGCCGGCGTGTATTTTAAAACTCTGGTTCGTATGTTGAGTAAAAAACAAAATATTGGGAAATAGATAAAATGGGAAATATTTGGTCTTTTGCGGAGGGTGCTATGACACCGAAAGTGTTCTTTCGAACCGTTCTCATCATTCTTTTATCTTCATTCTGTACAGCCGCGTTTTTCAAAGATTCCCCCGTTTACCAGTCTCCTCCCGGCAATTATCGGGAAGGGTACATCCTGGTTCGATTTTATGAAACAGGAACCACCGCAAATGCCATTGCCGCGCGGACTGCGGTTGTGCAGGCGGCCGGCGGCGGAACGATTGAAAAAATGTATCCTATGGTTCCCGGTCTTGCGCTGGTGAAACTGCCCTCAGGCGCCTCTGTCGAAGCGGCCAGATATGCGTTTCAGGCAACGCCTGGAGTCCAATATGCGGTACAGGATCATTATGGGGTTTTTACAGCGATTCCCAATGACCCGCTTTTTGGCCAATTGTGGGGAATGCATAACACCGGTCAAACCGGCGGTACGCCCGATGCCGATATTGACGCTCCAGAGGCGTGGAATCTGTTTACGGGAAATAAACAAATCATCGTGGGAGTTGTGGATTCGGGTGTGAACTATACGCATCCCGACCTGGCTGCCAACATCTGGGTCAATACAGCCGAGTTAAACGGGCTGCCTGGCGTTGATGATGACGGCAATGGTTATATTGATGACGTCTACGGGTATGATTTTGTCAATCAGGATTCCGAACCGGAAGACACTGTCGGCCACGGAACTCATGTTGCCGGAACCATCGGTGCGGTTGGAAATAACAGAACCGGTGTTGTTGGCGTCAACTGGAATGTGCGCATTATGCCCCTTAAAATCGGAGACGTATATGTGTCCTCGTCGGCGGCTATTGAAGCCATT
>JAKJEN010000310.1 GCA_022705405.1 Planctomycetota bacterium
TACCAGGATTCGGTGATGAAGGTTTAGTGATGTGTGGGGAACGCTCGTGAGCGTTCCGTCGAGTGGTGAGTGGATGGTGGATGGTAAAAAACAGTCGAGGGGAAAAATCTCATAGCTCATAGCAGAACTGGTGGATGGTTGTAGGGCGCGGTCCCCGAACGCGCCGCAAGGTAAATGGTTGTAGGGAACGGTCGCGTGACCTTTAGGTTATTCAAACCGTTCCCTGGCTCATAGGTGTCATGGTGTGCTCGTCGAACCAGGCCCTTAAAACTGCAAAAATCAGTACAATTCTACTGAAAAATACTTGTTTTGAAACCATATTTTCCGCTTGACAAAGGCAGGCCGAAAGAGGCATAAAGCAGGCGATAGTAAAGTACGTTTACGATTAACCTAAATTAAAACTGTTCATTAAAATTTAAGAATACACAGAGTCTAATTGATTAGAGGAGTTTTTTTCGCTTTTTGCAGGAAAGAAAATAGGGACAACCCGGGTATAATTTGAAATAAATATATGAGTACAGGGGGAGGAAAGTAAAATGAAAAAGCTGGTGGATGTTGTCGGACTGATTGCAATGATTTTCTGCC
>JAKJEN010000311.1:0-260 GCA_022705405.1 Planctomycetota bacterium
GCGCATAAACCGGGAACCTGAATCCTTGACGCGACGGCGACTCTTCCCCTAAACGCCTCCATTTAGACGCAAGCGCGTCGCACCACCTCCCACTCGTCTTTCAACTTTCAACCCGCGCCATACTCGTGGACCTACAGCAGATCAAACAAGTCATCGACCTCATGAAGAAGGCCGAGCTCACCGAATTCCAGATTGAGGACAAGGGCTTCAAGCTCCGTCTTCAGCGTGAATCCGGCGCCAAGGGAGGCGTGCAGGTCGTT
>JAKJEN010000311.1:340-583 GCA_022705405.1 Planctomycetota bacterium
GAAGGTCATCACCTCCCCGATGGTCGGCACCTTCTACGCCTCGTCCTCCCCCGACGCCGCGCCCTTCGTGGCGGCCGGTTCGCCCGTGAAGGCGGACACCGTGGTGTGCATCGTCGAGGCCATGAAGGTCATGAACGAAGTGCAGGCCGACATCGCCGGCACCATCGTCGAAGTGCTCGTGTCCAACGGCACCTCGGTCGAGTTCGGCCAGCCCCTCTTCAAGGTCAAGACCGCCTAAGGGCG
>JAKJEN010000312.1:0-302 GCA_022705405.1 Planctomycetota bacterium
CTTCCTTCCTTCGTGTAGAAATCGGGGTTCCGGGAGGTCTCGAGGATGGTGCCGCCCAGGTGGATGGTGTTCCGGATCGCCGCCCGGTCGAGCGGCACCGCGTCGGCGGCAATGAGCCCGGTGTACCCCCGGCGTATCCCGGCGACGGCAAGGTTGTTTGCAAGCGCCGTGCGCACCGCTGCCCGGATGCAGGCGTTCATACCCGGAGCATCGCCGCCGCTTGTCAGGATGCCGATCCGCTTCATGGCTCACCCGCGTCTTCGAGCGCTTCCACGCCCGGGAGCGGCTTTCCTGCGAGCATG
>JAKJEN010000312.1:324-582 GCA_022705405.1 Planctomycetota bacterium
ACCGTGTCACCGCATCCGCGGTCGAACCGCCGCCGACGACGGTGGTGCCGTGAAGGTTGGCGAGGGTCGCGGCAATCCGGCGCGTTCCTTCCGCAAACTCGGGGACCTCAAAGACCCCCATCGGCCCGTTCCAGACGACGGTTCGGCAGTCTCCCAGTTCCCGGCAGAACTCGCTCGCCGTCACGGGCCCGATGTCGGCGATGAACTGGTCGTCCGGTATCTCTGCAACGGGCACAACCCGGGCCGGGGTGCCGGCCT
>JAKJEN010000313.1:0-295 GCA_022705405.1 Planctomycetota bacterium
CCAATTAAAAAAATTTTACTGCTATTTTGCTACCACAAAGGCATTGTAAAATTTTCTACACAGTCTCTTGATATAATTCAAGAAACTGTGTAATGAAAATTTATGTAAAGCATTGATAAGCTAACTTTTTATTTAACGGCATACTCAGCAACTTTGTCACCAACCTGGGTAGTGGTTAAGCCCATTTTGCCGGCAGCAAGTGATTTCATATCCCGTTGCAATACATCAATAACACCTTTTTCAATACGTGTAGCAGCCTTTTCTTCGCCTAAATGTTCCATCATCATCTGGGCGG
>JAKJEN010000313.1:330-580 GCA_022705405.1 Planctomycetota bacterium
ACATGGAAACACCTTCAGGATTGATATTACCTCCCGCAGCAATCCCCATGCCTCCCTGTGTCATAGCGCCTAAATCGGTTATAATATCGCCAAACATATTCCCGGTAACAAGAACATCAAACCATTCAGGATTTTTCACCATCCACATGCAGGTGGCATCAACATGGTAGTAATCGCGTTTAATATCCGGATATTCTTTCTGTCCAATTTCATGAAATGCTCTTTCCCAGAGATCATACACATAGGTTAA
>JAKJEN010000314.1 GCA_022705405.1 Planctomycetota bacterium
TTAAGTTAAAGAAGTAAATCTTGATGAAACCGAGAGCGTTGCACAACTCCTTTTTTGTCATACCGGCGCATACCCTGAAGGGCACGAAGGCCGGTATCCAGAAAGTCATTGAAAAAACTGGATTCCCGCCTTCGCGGGAATGACAAAATTCTTGGTTTTCTGTTGTTATGCAAACGTCTCAGGGTAGTCGCGGGAATGACAATATTGTTAATTTTATGCAGTTTTGCGAAGCACGCCACAAGCCTCAATAGTGCCGGGCTTCTCTGCTCCTTAAAAGTCCGACTCTAATTATCCTGCTTCAGGTTGATTTAATGGTTGATAATCAACCACCAAATAGTTATAATTCAACCATGATCCGACGAAACATAACGCAAAACATACTAGACGCCCTGGCCGATACGCCGGTTGTCCTTATCAATGGCGCTCGTCAGACCGGTAAAAGTACGCTTGTCCAGGCCATTGCAGAACAAGCCCATCCTGCACGGTACATTACACTCGACACAGCGTCCGTACTGGCTGCTGCCCGAAATGATGCTGCCGGTTTTCTTGCCGGAATCGACGGAGCAGTCGTCA
>JAKJEN010000315.1 GCA_022705405.1 Planctomycetota bacterium
CCCCGAAAGGGCTTATCGGGGATCCAGTACCCCCATGTCATTTCGAAGGAGCGGAGCGACTGAGAAATCTTGCTTTAATATTGATGTTTTATAAGATTTCTCCCTTCGGTCGAAATGACACAGGGGAAGGTCGAAATGACAGAATGGGAATTTGAAATGACAGACCATGTCATTTCGAAGGAGCGGAGCGACTGAGAAATCTTGCTTTGATATTGAGGTTTTATAAGATTTCTCCCTTCGGTCGAAATGACACAGGGGAAGGTCGAAATGACATAGGGGAAGGTCGAAATGACACAGGGGACGGTCGAAATGACATGAAGGGAATTGTGCAAAGCTCTCTTTTAAATGTAAAAACCCTTGACGCAGGCAAAATATTCCATTATGAATGGAATGTAATGGTACTAATATTTCATTGGAAGTGGCATGGATAAGCGAAAGCTGGCAGAACTTCTTGTAGAGCATAAGGGAAAGGCCCTCGCCGACAGCGATTTCACGCCGCGGGAACTCCTGACCCGGGCGGGGGAAATGGCGCATCAGAAGGAGATCAACGTCATCACCGGTGTTCGACGTTCC
>JAKJEN010000316.1:0-254 GCA_022705405.1 Planctomycetota bacterium
TATTTTAAGCTCGCTGTCCTGCGCCGACTGAAGACCGAGACTTATCCTGTTTACCCCTGCCGCTTTAAGAACGGCAAAGCCCTCAAAGTCAATGGTTGCGGGGTTTGCCTCAACCGAAAACTCACAGCCCTCTTTGAAAACCGCGTCGACAATTTCAAGCAAAAGAGGAAGAGGAAGCGCGGTCGGAGTACCCCCGCCTAAAAATACGGTGTCGTAATCCTTCGGAAGCCCGCTTTTAATTTCGGAAATAAGTC
>JAKJEN010000316.1:315-559 GCA_022705405.1 Planctomycetota bacterium
GCACTTTCTGGCGCAAAATGGTATGTGAATATAAACCCCGCTACTCATCGAGCTTTAAAACACTCATAAACGCTTCCTGCGGAATCTCAACGCTTCCTACCTGTCTCATTCGCTTTTTGCCCTCTTTCTGCTTTTCAAGAAGTTTCTTTTTACGGGTTATGTCGCCGCCGTAGCACTTTGCAAGAACATCCTTACGGAGTGCCTTAACGGTTTCCCTTGCGATTATCTTGGTGCCGATTGCCGC
>JAKJEN010000317.1:0-262 GCA_022705405.1 Planctomycetota bacterium
GCCGGTGTCGTCGTCCGTCGCCACCGGCGCCGGACCTGCGGTGCTGCCTCCGAAACGCCGAAAACCCTGCCGAAGCAGGGTTTTCGGGTGTGGTGCGCCGTCAGGGTTTCGAACCCCGGACCCGCTGATTAAGAGTCAGCTGCTCTACCAACTGAGCTAACGGCGCGTGAACCTGGAAAAGACTAACAGCACCGCGACGAAGTACGAAATCGGGGTGGTTGTGCCTGCGTGTGGCCCGATTGTCGAGTTCGGCGCATCTCCC
>JAKJEN010000317.1:320-554 GCA_022705405.1 Planctomycetota bacterium
TCTTTAATCCGATCCAGTGAGGTGTGCAGCGTCATGTGGCAGGTCACCCGGCCGCGCCGGTTCCGGTCCGTTCTCGCGGCGATGGCGGTGGTGCCCGCGGTGGTCTTCGGGCTCACCGGCTGCGCGAGTGAATCGGGCCCGACGACCCTGGCCGACAAGGGCCTGCCCTACACCGACCTGCTGACCCCGAAGATCACCGCATCGGTGGCCGACGGCGACACCGGGGTCCGGGTC
>JAKJEN010000318.1:0-233 GCA_022705405.1 Planctomycetota bacterium
CAGTTTTTAAATTGCAACAGATAACTGCAAAAAAACCTTTAAATTTTGCCTGTTTGGAGCTAAGATTGCCTTTGAAGGGCGTTTAGCTCAGCTGGTTAGAGCGCACGGATCACACCCGTGAGGTCACAGGTTCGAATCCTGTATCGCCCATATACATAAGCTCTTATAACAAGCAAATCCGCTTATAAGGGCTTTTTGTTTGTGAAACAGGCGCACCCATATTGCCGCGACGG
>JAKJEN010000318.1:301-553 GCA_022705405.1 Planctomycetota bacterium
TGAACGAAAGTTGCATAGGTTACTCCTGAATCACGCTTGACGGATGAGAGATTCATTTTAGTATTTTAGTAGATGCTAAAAATATCATAACTTAAAAATATAGTACAATAATGAAAGTTCCCTTGGTCGAAAAGAGGGTAGAGATGCTGCGGAGTCTGAAGGGGCAGGCATTGCAAAACCTTTGTAAGAAAACGGCCAGCGGCTTAACTAATCAAAAATTGTCCTCTTCATTATGGTTTTTTTGAAACATTT
>JAKJEN010000319.1 GCA_022705405.1 Planctomycetota bacterium
TTTATCTCTTCCGATTTCAATACCACCAGTGATTAACTGGTGGATGGAAACATCCGCTGTCTTCTGTTATAAACGGAGGTATGGATTATAAGAGACAAGGGCATTGCGTTTATTATGCGTGTTACCATTTAGTAATAGCGACCAAATACCGACGGAAAATCCTGAAAGCCGGTTTTGGCGAGTATCTAAAGAAACTGGTGATAGGGATTGGCCGACAAATGCCCGAGATAGAGATAATTGAGGTGAATACGGATATAGATCATATTCATATATTGCTCTCTATTCCCCCCAAACTGCCTGTAAGTGAAGTTGTGAAGGCAATAAAAGCCAAAACCGGTTTGTCTATGCGGAGAAAATTTCCTTTTTTAGATAAGGTGTATTGGGGCCAAGATGGAATTTGGTCGCGTGGTTACTTTTTATCAACGGTTGGCGTAGAGGAAGCGACGATAAAGAAGTATATTCAGATGCAGGGCAAAGAAGACAGCGGCCAAGCTCTGCTTGAATTCTAAAATGCCACCAGTTTTAACTGGTGGTTCTTTACTT
>JAKJEN010000031.1:0-7413 GCA_022705405.1 Planctomycetota bacterium
CGGCCGTCTCGGTCGTTATCAGCGACACTTCCGTCGGATGCAGACCCTTGCTGCGCAGCAGCTTGCGGGCGGCAAAGGCGTTCTCGGCGGAGATGGCCCCTTTGTGCGCCTTGCGATCTGTGCCAATGGCAATGTAGCTGAATCTGGGCACGGTTAAAATCCGATCTCGATATTCATACTGCCGTTTCTTCCACGCGTTTTTTTGATTGTCCGCCGAAAAGCGATAAAAATTCGTCAACCGGCTTTCTCAACTTGACCCCGGCTTTCCGGCCGCCTGCTGACCCGATTGGAAATCCGACTCTCCCAGGATGAAACTCTTCTTACATGCTGTCCGACTGGGTCACGCGCAGCACCTCGGCAATGGTCGTAATGCCCGCCATGGCCTTTCGGGCGCCGTCCATCCGAAGGGTCTGCATCCCGTATTCCAGCGCCTTGCGCTTGACGGCTCCGGCGGTTTCGCGCCGGTAGATCATCTCTCGAATTTCATCATTGATCCCCATCAGCTCATAAATGCCCGTGCGGCCCCGGTAGCCGGTATCAAAGCATTTTCCGCAGCCGCGGCCGACCGAAAACGTCCTTTCGCCGCCCTCGGATGCAATCCCCAGATCCCGCAGTTCGCGATCGCTGGGCGTATAGGTCTGTTTGCAATCCGGGCAGATCCGCCGCACCAGCCGCTGAGCCAGCACACAAACCAGCGAAGAACTGACCAGATACGGCTCAACCCCAAAATCCAGCAGCCGGCTGACGGCCCCGGCCGCATCGTTGGTATGCAGCGTACTGAAGACCAGATGGCCGGTCAGCGACGACTGGATCGCCATGGCCGCCGTCTCCTCGTCGCGCACCTCGCCGACCATAATCACATCCGGATCCTGGCGAAGGATATGGCGCAGCGAATTGACGAACGTCATCCCCTTTTTACTGGCCACCTGCATCTGGCTGATGCCCTCCAGTTGATACTCAATCGGATCCTCCACCGTCATCACATTCTTCTCCACAGCATTGATGCGGTTCAGACAGGCGTACAGCGTGGTGCTCTTGCCGCTGCCGGTCGGTCCGGTCACAAAGATCACCCCGTGCGAGCGGTTGATCATCCGGTCGAACGCTTCTTTGTCGTCCTTCCAGAGCCCCAGTTCCTCCAGCGTCAGGATGCCCGTGCTCTTGTCGAGGATTCGCAGCACGGCCCGCTCGCCGTAGCTGGTCGGCACCGTGCTGACCCGCAGATCGATCTCCCGCTGGCCGATGCGGACGCTGGTGCGCCCATCCTGCGGCATCCGCCGCTCGGCGATGTCCATACCCGCCATCACCTTGATGCGCGAGATCACCAGCGACAGCACATTGCGGTTGAGCGTGAGGGTATCGTACAAAATGCCGTCAATCCGATAGCGGACCTGAATCTTGGTTTCGTAGGGGTGGATGTGAATATCGCTGGCCCGCATCTGCAGGGCGCGAAAGAGGATGTCGTTGACCAGCCGGATCACCGGCGGGCGATTGACCACATCCAGCAGGTCGTCGCTGCTGCGGGCCTCATCAACCAGTTGATCCAGATTCTGCGAATCCAGCTCCTCGGCCACTTCTTCAATGACCGTGTTTTTCTGCTCATAGGCCACGTCGATGGCGGCCGTGATCGCCGCCCGCGAACTGACCACCACCCGCACCGGCTGATGCAGCTTGCGGGAGACATTATCCACAATCAGCGTATTGAGCGGGTTGGCCACCGCTACTGTCACCTCGCCCTCGGCGCCTCCGCGCTGCAGACCGATCAGATAGTGATACTGGGCATAGGTCGCCTGAATGGATTCGATAAAGACCTCGGGCACGGCGGCCCCGTCAATCTCATCGACATATTCCAGCCCCAGCGCAGCCGCCAGCAGGCGAAGCACCGATTCCTCCGTAAACTGCGGAGCCGTCAGAAGAATCTCGTCGATCCGGCGCGGATCATCCGCATGCTCGGCCAGGTACTGCTCAAGCGCCTGCGGATTGACAAACTCCGTCCGTCGGGCTGTTTCGATCAATAATTCTTTCATCTCATTTCACGGCCAGCCGGCCCGAACTCTTTCTTAATACAGCGATTCCTCTTCGCTGACTTGAACATCAGCGCCAACTTCTTTTAAGACACGTTGCGGATCCATAGGCGTAGGTTTAATGCCGGGCCAATCTTCATATTTTTGCATTTCACTTTCCGTTTCTTCAAATTCATACCGGTATTCATTGGAGATTTTTTTAAGATCCTGACTGGACATATTCTCGCCAGGCCGAAGAATATATGCCCGCACAAATACATATAATTTACTTTGCACGTTGGTATTGCTGGTAGATCGAAACAGCCCGCCGATTAGCGGAAGGTCTCCAAGAATCGGAGTCTTGGTACCCCCTTTACTTTGATTGATCTTATCCATACCTCCGAGAATGATCGTAGATCCATCAGGTACAGTAACCACTGTGGTGACATCGCTATTAGATTGATCCGGGGGTTTGTTACTTTCTGAATCAAAATTTAAAAAATCTGTTCGGCTCAAGGTAATTTCAAGTCGTAAATTATCGCCTTTGCTGATATGGGGTTTGATTCCCATTTTAATGCTGGCATCATACGGATCAAAATCAACATGGGTCGATTGAATCGGATCGCCGCTTTGTGTATTCTGAAAGTTTGTGGTTTCCCGTTTGATATAGGTTGTATGCTTGGTTTCGATAGTTCCTTCCTGGTTGTCATCAACCAGAAGTTTAGGTTTAGCCAGTATACGACCATATTTCTTGGTTTGCATAGCAGTTAACAATGCCATGATTTTATCATTCCCGTAAAAACCCGTAAATGATCCGGCTTCAGACTGCAAATCAATAAACCGAGGATCTTTGGCTGTGTTTAACTTATCAAATATCTGAGCCGCTGTGACAATAGGATTTTTATCAGAATCTCGTGTAATGGTGCCGGTAAGCCCCGATGTGTTATCCTTATCTAAGTCCGGGATACTGTGAATGATATTCAAAGCATAGTTAAAATCATCTTGTTTGGTAACTTCTACGAGCGTACAGTCAAGAAGTACCTGCGGCCGATATTGATCCAGTTCTTTGATCAGTTCCCCAACCCACTGCTGATTCTTTTTATTGCCATAAACAATCAGCGAATAACTGGCAGGATCGGAAATTATCCGAATGCGTTCTTCTTCTCTTGTGGGCAGCAAAGCGGCCGCAGCAGGGGCGCCAGTAGTCTGAATCTTTGCGTCCGGCGCCGACTTCTGGGCCTGCTCGATAGTCTCCTGGATAAGCTCATTTAGTACCTGTGCCAGTTTATCCGGATCCTGATTTTCCAGCGGATAGATCACATAGGGCGTGGAAATCTGTTCCAGAACGCGGTCCACATGAGCAATAATCAAAGAGATCGCCGTATGCTGTCGCGGAGTGGCATTGACCAGCAGCGAGTTGGTCGATTCAAGAATCGCGATCTGCGGCTCGGCGGCGGTCAGTTCGCGCACCGTCTCCCCTTCGAGCGTAGGCAGGGCCAGCGGCAGGGCCGGTTCTTGAACCTGCTGTGCGGCGCCGGCCTGTCGGCCTGTGAGAGATCGCCCGCCGGCTCCCCCGCGCGCAGCGGAGGCGGCGGTATCCCTGGACGAGCGGCCCGGCGAAATAATGCCCAGATCCTCCAGCGTCCTGACGATCTGCAGGGCGTCCACATTTTGAATCTCATATTCATGGATCGTCCGCTGATCCTTCTGCTTGACATCCACATGCATAATCACCAGTTCAATCGCGTCGTGCTGCTCTTTGGTGGCGTTGACCAGCAGCGAGTTGGTATTGGGCCGAATGGAAATATACGGCTGATCCTCTCCGGCGGCGGCTTGCGCAGCAGCAGCGGCCGGCTGGGCGGGCTGAACGGGCTGGGCCGGCTGGCCCGGCCGTGTCGGGATCTGGCGGGCCGGCGTCGCCGTTCGGGCAGTTGTGGAACTATCGCCGACAACCACATGGGCCAAACCCAGTTCATTCATCGCCGTAACGATCTCGGCCGCTTCAATATGCTGAATAAAATATTCGCGAACGTAGCGAATATAATATTTGGGCACATCCAGCGTATCGATCAGTTCGTTGATGATTTTGATCTGCTCGGCATAGCCGATCATCACAATCCGGTTGGTTCGCTCATCCGTATCCAGATACACCGACTCCTGCGCCTGTACGCCCGCGGCGGCCGCCGCAGGCGGAGTCGCTTCGGGCTGACCCGACGGCTGGGGAATTACCCGTCCCCGGGCATCCCGCTGGACTGGCGCCGGGGCTGCTCTGACCGGAGCCGCTTGCGGCGTCGCCGCCGCCCCGCCGGAAACCGAGATCCCGCCAATCTGTGCGGTCAGGGTCTTGAGTTTATTGACCATATCCGCGGCTGTGGTATATTCCAGCTGACGGTATTGAAAGGTTTTGGGCTCGCCAGCCACATCAACCAGCGTAATGACCTGTTCGATCCGATCCATCCGATAGGTGTAATCGGTCACGATCAGCGAATTGGTCTCGGCCACTATCACAAAGGACGTTCCCAGCTGCATATCCGTCAGCATCTTCTGAGCGGCGCCCGGTGTGATGTTTTTCAGTTGAAAGACGCTGCTGACGATCACGTCCCCCGGCTCAATCGGTTCCTGCGGGCTGCGAATAACCGGCTCGGCCTGTTTGATCTGACTGGTCGGCACAATCGTCACCAGGTTGCCCCGGCGGGTCATCACAAAGCCCCGAAATCGCAGCACCGATTCGAGCAGCGCATAAGCGTCCTTGACCTTGATCTTGCCGTCGTGGACTTTCAGCGTCACATCGCCTTTGACCTGGGCCGGATCATACATGTAATTGAGCCCCAGCTGCTTGCCGATCAGTTCGAGCAGCCAGGTTATCTCCACCCTCTCCGGCAGGGTGATCGTCAGTTCCAGTTCCGTTTCTCCTTCAGGAATCTGCGGCTCGGAGATCTGCGAGGAAACCTGGATTTTCTGTTCCGGCTGGCGGGCGGATCCGGTCAACAGGGCTTTCAGTTCGGCGATCTGCTGTTCCTGCCGGGCCAGCTGCTCCTGAAGCAGGGCCAGATCAGAAACCGGTTTTGCCTCAGACGCCTGCGGAACTGTTACCGGCTCTGTTTGGGCAGTCGGTTCTGCCGGTTTTGGCGCTGCAGGCGCCAAATCCTCGGTCTGATCTTCCGATTTGCGGCGCAGCGCTTCGATGATTTCCTGAAAGGCCTGATCGTCTTCTGTCTGATCTTCGGCTTCCTGTTCGATTTTTTCCTGTACGGCCGCGGCGGCCTTTTGCTTTTCCGTTTCTATGGCCTCATGCAGATCTTCCGCTTTTTCCTGTGCCGCCGAAAGGGCCTTCAGAAGTTCCTCGCTGAAGAAATCCTCCTCGCCGGCCTGCTCTGCCGGTTGGGTTGCTTGTGCCGGTTGGGCTTCTGTTGTCGGCGCCGGGGTCAAAACCAGTTCCATCTCTGCCGCGGCCGCCGCATTGGGTTCTGCGGTGTCTTTCTGTGCGGCAGTTGGGGCCTCCGTCTGCGATGAGGCCGGCTGGTCGGGCTTGCCGGCAGGAGTCGCCTTGGCCAGTTCCTCAATGCGCTTTTCCGTCCACTCCTGAATCAGGGCATCGATCCGCGCAAGTGTTTCCTCGTCGCTCAGGACCGCCAGCGCGTCTGGGCGGCTTTCGACAATCACCGGCTGGGTCACATTGGCAGGCGGCGGATCCATCAGCGTTCCAAAATTGATCTCCGGCAGATTCAGCCGGGAGAGAAAATACGTTTTATCCGGCAGCCCAATGCCCTCCGCCGGTTTCCACTGCCGCATAGATCGAGGCGTCTTTTTATCCAGAATTTGCAAAATAGTCGTGGTTTGCACCAGATCGGCCGGCTGATCGCTGGTAACAATCAGGATATTTTCTGAAAGGGCGTCCACACGCCGTCCAATCCCCAGTTCAAGCAGGCAGTTTTTGATCTCTTCCGCCGTCCGATAGTTCAGTTTATACACCCGGCTGCGATCGGCCGCCGGCTTTTCTAAGTCAGTCGCCCCAAAGACAAAACCGGCCGGTTCAAGAAAAAACAGGACAGCAAAAACCAGAATTGTCCATTTGCAGTCTTTGGCAACCCGATACCTCTTGTAATTTCTCAGCATATTCTGCTCCAGGCGTCATTCTTACAGGACCTAAAAAAACAAAGCCGCGGCCAAGGCCCGCTCCGGCTTCCTAAAAAAGCAATATCTTCTTTCTTATCGGACATTTAGATCATTGAAAACCACTTTTTATCGCCCTGAATCTATACCTATTCCCTCCTCCTTTAATCAGACCATTGAGCCGGCCAAAAGTTCCTCCGTAAAAGGGGCTAATTCTAAGGATTTATATCGGATAGAAAGAGGTGTTATTGAAAAGATTATTCGAATTTGCCGAACGCGCGGGGTTTGGGTTCCGACTCTTACTGCGAATCAGCGGCTTCTTCTTCGCCGGCTTGTTCGATGGCCTGGCGCTCCGTATTGAGAAGCTTAATCAAATGCTGCCAGGCCTCCTGCTCTTGCTTTCGCTCTTCTTCGCTTTGCCCTTCTAATGCAGGTTTGTTCATAATTCCCTGTATATTCAATATACTTTCATCAAGAGATTTTTTTTGTTCTTCGAGAGTCAGAGGCGGTGCAGGGCTATAAGGCCGAGGGGGAGTGGTTCGCATGACAGAACTCGGAGTTGAAGTCCGACCTTCACGAAGGGCATCCAGACGGGAAGGTATAGTCCTTCGGGCGCCCGGCCCAACAACCGTCGGTATCGGCTCTGTCGCTATTTCCGCCTGTTCCTGATCGGCTGGCTCCATTTGCCCAAATTCGCCGGGCAAAGTCACCGCTACCGGCCCGCGCGGCGTCTGCGGTTCGTAATCCTCGCCCTTGAGCAGGGATCTGACCTTCGGTTGTACGGGCATGAATAATTCCGAGTTATACTTGCCGCCCTGGTACAAAACTACCGAACCGTCCTTGACTTCCTGAATCTCCAAATGGCCGACCTTCTCTCCTTGTCTGTACCACTTAAATTCATTTTGGACATTCTTGAGCAAAACCATCGATTTTTGGGGCTGATCCGGATATCGGGCAGTGGCCTCGAGGGTAAACTTGGCGCTGAGCGTGGGCTGCCTGTTCTCCGGCGGCCTGGGCGGCTGGGGAGGACTGGGGGCTTTGACAATTGGCTGAGGAGGTTTGGCGGGTTCTACCGGAGCAGGCGGAGGAGGAGGATCAATCCGCAGCGCAAATGCCTTGGATGCCGCCTCCAGCGGTGAATCCGCATCTGATTTCTGAGCAACAACTTGAACCTTTTTGCGAATTTGCTCTACAATCCCATCGCTCTGGAGAAATTCTTCGATTGCAGCGTCTCCCTTCAGGCCGAACAACGCAACAAACACCACCACGCCCGCAGCGGCGGCAATGGCGGCGATACTGG
>JAKJEN010000031.1:7423-20596 GCA_022705405.1 Planctomycetota bacterium
CGAAGCGTTTTAAGCATCCATTTCTCCAGTTGATTCCAGATCCAATAACACCGAAATATCTTTCACCCATCCTCAAATTAGACTTTTTTTGCTCCCTTGGGTTCCATTGGAACAGAACTGTCGGGCCTTCTTTTTATAATTTTGGGCAATCTCGGTCGATTAGTTTTTGAACCAGCCGCTGGTGCGGATCGTGACCTCCTGGTCATTTTCAAACGTAATCGTCAATTCGTCCGAAATATACCGCTTGCTGGCGGTATCCTGCTGCGGCACAGAGATTTCTATCGTCAAGTTCAGGGAGTTTTCAGCAATTTGCTGGCCGGCGATTTTCATCATTCCCATGCGCGAGGAAGAATTTTTAATCTTCAGGGTATCGCCGTAATGGCTGGTAATCAGCACTTCTTTCTTTTCTACCTGGCCGGCTTTGACATTTTGCAGAATGATGCGCGGGCGATTGACTTCGTACTGCGGCAGGGTTGTAAACCGCACAAGAAGAGTCCCGCCCAAAGCATGATCGACTTCGATGGTAATCACGCCCTTTAGATACTGAGCCAGTTTGGCCATATCGACAACCGGCTCAAGAACGAATTCCGCGGCTTTCTGGTCCGGATCAAATTTGCAGGAAATGACATCATTGGTTGACGTAAATTTTTTAATGGCAAACTTTTGCTTGTCCAGACTCCGAACCGTCAGGGGCGTCAGGCCGGCATTGGACTTGTTAAGCATCAGGGTAAATTCAATCGGATTGACCTCTACATTAACCAGAGTTGTCGCTTTTATTTCCAGCTGGGCGCGGGAATTGGACGTATCATTGCTGATGATGTACAGTTGCTTTATGGTTTCGCCTTTGGTCGTCGGGGCGTGAAACCGGACCTCCACGGTTCCGCTTTCGCCGGGAGCATACTCATTCTTTTTCAACTGAGGCACGCTGCAGCCGCAGGTGCTCTGGACTGTTTCGATCTTGAGGGTTTCGCTCCCTACGTTCTGAAAGGTAAACTCGCAGATACTGTTGGAACCGGGGCCAACGTTTCCAAAATCGTGAACGGCCTTGGTCACAAGAATCTTAGGGCCCTTGACGGTTTCAATGGGTTTGGCCGCCGGTTTGACGGTTTTGGCGGCAGGAGTTGCCGGCGCCGCCGGATCAGCGGCAGCCGCAGATGCAGGCGGCTGAGATACAACAACAGCCGGTTCGGCGGCCGGTTTTTGATCCTTTAGGGCAGGATTGGAAGATGTTTTTTTGGCCTGGCTATCCTGGCAGCCGATAAAGAAAAACATTGCAGTAAAAACAAACAAGATACAAAAAGTCCTTACATTTTTCATTTTTGTATACCTTTCGTTGCGGTTGATATAAAAAAGCCATGCTTTTATGTACGAAAATGTATAAAATCAGTTTATCACAATCTCCAAAGGCCGCAAGGATCTTTTCGACCTATCCCGAAAGCGTCTTAACCGAAAAAAGTTATGAGACTACATATTTCGGATAACATATATCACATATCGCTGTCCAAAAGAGTAAAAAACGGATCGAGAAATAAAACGTGTTTTCAATACTGAAAATGTGGAAATCAGACCCGGCCGATTACAGGCCGCAAAATATAGCGATGAACCTTACCGAACTTTTTGATATCTTATGATGGCAGGATTCGATCGCCTCAAGGCAAGATAAAAGAAAGTAAGATTAGTCCAGTATGGCCTTTCGGGTATAGATGACCGAATCGCCTTTGCCGCTAAGGATGGAGCGTATGCCGCTGCCCGGCTGCCCATTCAGTCGTATGGCAACCAGATGGCGCAATTGAACGCCGGGGGCTACAGGGGCCTCGATGGCGTTTTCGGCGACAATGGGCGCTTCCTTGAACACACAATAGACCCCCAAACCCCATGCCTGATGGTCAGTGACATCATCGGCAACTTTGTAAGAAGCCCATCCGACAGCGCCGCTACGATTGCGCCAGGCTTCAGATGACGGAGGATCGTAGGGCATTTCAGACTGATAAAAAAAGAGCCGTCCGCCCTGCCCGTTCCAAAGGGTTTGGTATTTATGATAATGCTCGACAAACAGTCCATAGAGGACGACCTTGTCGCCGTTTACGATCAGACCGTTTTCGGTCCGATTGATATCCCAGCCGACGCCGCGTCCATGATCGGCTCGCCAGAGCCAGAAATGGTCGCCGATGACATGACCGCTGTTGATGATAACGGAACAATTAGCGACGGCAGGGCCGGTTCCGCCGACACGGCAGAAGATATCATGAAGCGAGGAGGGGTTGGCACAGTGATCGGCGCCGGCGTCAGGCGGGCCGACCTGGAGCAGCACAGGCGAACCGGCCGGAGAGGCATCCAGCAAAAGACCGGCAAGAATAATCCCGCCTGCATCAGCCGTTTCTATGGCGGCCGTGCATTTATCGGGGATCAGGGTTGCGATCCCCAAGCCCAGCAAAACCGTATCAGAGCGGAGGACCTGAATTGGACCGTCCAGATGATAGACGCCGGGGGTAAAGATCACATTCAGCCCGCGCTGGAGGGCGGAGTTGACAAGGGCGGCATTACCGCTTTGCGGACGTGCGACATAGAAACGGTTGAGGGGCACAGATCGGCCGGGCTCCTCGCCGGCCCAGGTGATCCCGGAGGAATTTTCTCGAAGGACTGGGACAAAAACCTGCCATGAGCCGTCTGAATCAAGAAACAGATAGGGCTTTTCGCGGATTCGAGGCGTTTGATTGATAACGGTATAGGGAAAATCAGGCCATGCGCCGGATGGAGGATTATCCGTACCGACAAACATCATATTCCAGTTGCCGCCCTTCCACCGGCCGAGGCGAGAATTGCGAGTGAACCACTGCTGTTGGGTGCCGGATACGATTTGGCCTTCGATGACGGAATCAGCGATGAAGCCGCCGCTGGAATAGCCGCCGTCATGCAGATGCAGGGAACCCTTGATGTGCATACGGCGTAAAGGGGCGGCCTGCGAGACGGCCCAGACATTGTTGGGCTCGGTAGTCGGGATGACCGTGAGGTTTTCACAAGCCCTCCAGAAGTTGGTCAGGACATGGCCGCCGCGCGTGGATTTGGATCGCACAGCGCCGACGATCACGACATCGCCGGGTTTGCGGCCCAGCCCGATCACATGTGTATAATAACCAACCTTCACATCAAGCTGGTATCGGCCGGATCGAAAGAAGAAGGCAAACCGCTCAGAGCCGAATTCATTGCGGGCCTGCCGGTTGTAGATTGTGTCGATGGATTCCTGAATCCTCTCCATCGGCATCTGCGGATCAAAGACAAGGACATTGGGGCCCCAGTTGGGATCGGCGCCGCCGGCGGAAAGCGGCGCAGCCCAAATGAGAAAAAACAGAATGCTTCCGGTTAAAACAAAGGCAATCCGTTTCATTGCGGTTTCCTTTCTTTTCTGAAGTCCTCAGGCAGAGCAGACAGGATTTTATTTACGGCCTGCTCGTGAGACTGATCGGCCAGCAAGACGGTAATGTCGGCGTATTTTTCATAAAGCCCGATGCGCTTTTCGTAGAGATCTTCAAGCGTACAGCCCGGCTCAATGACAACGCCTCGTCCGGTTATGTCGATTAACCGGCCCTTGAGGATCTCCAGCGGAACGCACAGATAGAGAACTATTCCGGCGCAGCCAAGATGGGTTATTGCCGAGTCGTAATACACCGCGCTGCCGCCGGTGGCGATGACAGCGCCGCGGAGGGCAAGGGTTTCCAGATAGTCCCGTTCAATTTGGCAGAATCCGTCCAGACCGTAATCGTCGATCAGTTCGTTCAGGTTGCGTCCGGCGGCCGCCTGAATAGCCACATCGGTATCGAGAAAGCCCATGCCGAGGGCCTTGGCCAGAAGAACGCCGACGGTGCTTTTTCCGGCGCCGGGCATTCCGATCAGGATGAGATTGGATTTGTCCATTGCCGAGCCGCAGGCAGGTCTTCCGGCGACGACAATGAATCGGCCGGAAGGCAGTCGAGGATCGTTTCTGAGCAGGCACAACTTCCGATCGAGTCAGGATCATGCGCATCGGATCCGTAAATCAACTGTACGCCCGCCTCGAGGGCAATCTGGTAAATCTTGACCCAATTCCGGTACAGAGGCGCCGCCAGCCGTCGGCCGGTCAATTCATTGAGTTCCCAGGCAATCTGATGGCGCGCTGACAGAGCGGCGGCCTCCTTGAAAACAGCCAGCGCCCAGTCCAGATAAGACGGAAGATCTACGCAGGAGGCCAGGAGACGCCCGGGGTGCGCCAGCGTATCGACTTTGGGGTTGGAAACGATGCCCAGCAGCGATTTTTCCCAAAGCCCCAGAAAGTCTTCCGGCATCATCGGGCAATCGTCCGGGCTGTGCGGATAATGGCCCAGTGTGGGGATATAATGATAGCCGGCGATTACATAATCCAGATCGGAAACATCATCGATCACCAGTCGGCCGTCATCGAAGCGGCCATCTACGTCAATCTCGGCTCCGACGATGACCTGGCAGCGTGGACGCGCCTGCTGCGCCTGACGACGGATTTTTTGGATAACGGCTTTATCGTCCGGACCGTAGATGTGATCGGTAATAGCGATGCAGCGCAAAGCCATCCGGTCGGCCCGACGACAGATCGCCTCTACGGTCATCTCCTCGGCATGACCGCAGTATTCCGTATGGATGTGAAAATCATAGTCAATCATCAATTCTTGATCTTTCAGGGTTTCAAGGACGCCCTATAGTAAAACATATTGAGGCAAAAAAAGCGAGTACGAAATGCCGAACACAGTCTCCGAAACAACGCCGGATCGATGCTTTTCGTCGGTTGTCCAAAAAACATCCGCCGGAAAAATCCGGCGGATGCATAAGGAACTTGAATTTTCTTACTCTGTAATTTTTAAAACCGCTACAGAACGGGCGGGTATTGTGACAGTCAGCTTGCCGTCGTTTACCCGAATTGCATTCAGCGGCGCAGGTTTTACCGCTGAGGGGTTCTCGAAGGTATTGTGGGCCTGCATAGAGGCGGCCGTCAGGACGCGGCCGGAGACTGTGCCGACCCTGAAACCGTTAATTGAGCAATCCAGATCAGCCGGCGCGCTTGGATTCAGGTTGCAGATGGATACAGAAACGATTCCATCTTTGCTTTTGGACGCCGAGACATGCAGAGCAGGAATTTTCTGATCGGCGAAATTATAGTCCTCGCAGACCAAATCCGCCGCCAGACGATCGGCGCCCTGATGGACCTTGTACATCTCAAAGACGTGATAGGTCGGCGTCAGGATCATCTTGGCGCCTTCGGTCAGGATCATCGACTGCAGAACATTGACCGTCTGGGCGATGTTGCCCATCCGCACGCGGTCGCTGTGATTGTTGAAGACATTGAGAAAAATACCCGCTGAGACCGCATCGCGGAGGGTGTTCTGCTGATAAAGAAAACCCGGATTGGTTCCCGGCTCAACGTTCCACCAGGTGCCCCACTCGTCGACAAACAGGCCGATGCGTTTGCGCGCGTCATATTTGTCCATGATCCGGGACACTTTGTCGATGACCTCATCAACGTAGAGGGTGTTTTTCATCAAGGAGAACCACTCCTTTTCATCGAACTCAGTGGCGCTGCCTTTGTCCACCCAGTTGCCGGTACCGCGGACATAGTAATGCTGAGCGAGAGCATCCATACGGCTATGGCAGTTTTTCATAACCACTTCGGTCCAGTTGTAATCGATGCCGCCGGGGCCGCAGGCAATCTTCACGATGCGGTTGCCGGAATAATCTCTGACATAGGTAGCGTAGCGTTTGTACAGATCGCTGTAGTATTCGGGAGTCATGTTGCCGCCGCAGCCCCAGTTTTCGTTGCCGATGCCGAAGTATTTGACCTTCCACGGTTTTTCACGGCCGTTGGCCCTCCGCAGATCGGCCATCTGGCTGGCCCCGTCGAAGGTCATGTATTCGACCCAATCCTGCATTTCCTCTACAGTACCCGAGCCGACATTGCCGGCGACATAGGCCTGGCAGCCGAGCATTTCACACAGGTCAAGGAACTCGTGGGTGCCGAAGGCGTTGGTCTCGGTGACCATGCCCCAATGGGTATTGACCATGGAGGGACGCTTATGCCGCGACCCGATGCCCTCTTTCCAGTGGTACTCGTCGGCAAAGCAGCCGCCCGGCCACCGCAAGACGGGGATATTCAGCGCCTTGAGCGCATCCAGCACATCGGTTCGGACGCCGCCGATATTGGGAATTGGCGAATCTTCGCCGACCCAGATGCCGTCATAGATGCAGCGTCCGAGGTGTTCGGCAAAGTGCCCGTAGATTTCAGGGGCGATGGTTTCTTTGAGCTCTCCTGCATGGAGAGTCAGTCGGGCGGGGCCAGCGGCAAGCGCCGACACAAAAACCGCAACATAGGCCAACACCATTGTCAGGCCTGTTTTGCTCGTAATCTTCATACGGCATCCCTTTCTATTAAAGTTATTTCTGACAGGCCTCTACCACGTTAGGCCTCCTCATAAAAACGACCAGAATTATCGGGTAGATGAGGCCGATGATTCCGCCGCACATGCCGCCGACAACGCCTCCCACTTTAGCGGCCGTCTCTTCCAGTCCGCCAGATCCCTGTATTCCGGAGGCCATCAGTGCCACGCTAATGATAATTCCGATGATCGCCCAGACAATCGCAAACCAGCCGTAGCCATAGGACCACTGGCGTGCCCAGCGTTTCTGATACAGCAGGCCAATGCCGGCAGCCAGCAGGAGGATGGCACAAAAGAAACCCACGATATAACCGACAATCGTATAGGCCATCATGGCCGCTCCCATTTGCATGACACCCGGCTGCCGGGGAATCCATAGCGCCGCAATAGCCAGAGGCGTACACATCAGGCCCAGGGAGCCGAAGACGATATTGAGGATGCCGAACACGGTGACGGAGGTCGGACGGGCCATTCGCGCAGCTGGCTGACCTTCGGGGCCGATCTGGCCTCTCAGTTCAAAGATCGTCGAAGCGGCCTGCCACCGAGCCAGCCCTTCGGTCCAGACATGGACATCCGGGGAGAGCGTACCCTCCTGAAGCAGACGCATCAGATCCTCGCGGCTGACCGGTCCGACCGGTTTATTTTCAAGCAGGTAATACCACATGCGCTCCGCTACGGATAAACCTCCTTTCTAAAAAAAGTCCTAAACAGGGACTATCGTATCTTTATGTTCTGCTGATTGCAAGCCCAAAACTATCCGCCGCTGAAACGCGATGTCATTTGCCGGACGCGGGCGCATATTTAAACTTCTGTCCGCCGAGGGAGGCGTCGACCATCAGACCGCGGTCGGCCATCACGAAGACGGCCATCCCGTCTTTATAGTCGGCCTTGGCAGCCGCTCCGACGGTCACAGCTGTAGCGGTGGCCTGCGCCGAGAAGGCAAATTCTCCGCTGCGGAAGCGATCCAGATCCTGTTTTTGGCGGAAGAAAATCACTTCGCGGAAAAATTCTCCGCCAAATGAAAATCCGATGGTGGCCTGGGACAGCGTCGTGTAGCCGACCCTTCGCCCGCGTTCAAAGACCTCGCCTCGGCCTCCGGCAGCGCCGACCCAGAAGGCGCCTTTGGTCACCCGCGGCAGAACGGCATAGCCCCAGGCATTGTCAAAAAAGGACTGGATACTCGGGTCCTGCTCTTTAAAGAAGGCGATGGCCTCCAAGACCTCGGCGCGGAGGACGTCGCGCGTTTCTT
The DNA here is from genome assembly GCA_022705405.1 of Planctomycetota bacterium. Lineage (GTDB taxonomy): Bacteria > Planctomycetota > Phycisphaerae > Sedimentisphaerales > Anaerohalosphaeraceae > JAHDQI01. The sequence goes on from JAKJEN010000031.1 coordinate 15,107, forward strand.
TCTTTTGGGGTTCGGCCGCACAGCCGCTGAAAAGGACCGCAGCACACATCCCTAAAATCCAATTTGCTTTCTTCATAAAATCTTCCTTTCTGCACAATATTGGTTTACTGCACTCCCAGTTTGGTTCGCAGGGTTTTAAGGTTGATCACATCTTCGCGGTTGTATGCAAGCAGGGTTCGCAGGGCGTTCTGGTCGCTGCGGTTGATATAGTCCCACCAGAGCTGGACGGCCATCCAGCCGTCAATGCCCTGGGCCGCTCGGACAATCCCCAGTTTTTCCTCAACTTTTTTGAGGCCGCCCTTGAGCTTTTGCGCCCAGCAGTCGTACATCAGGTCGCGATGGACAAAGGATTTCTCCAGATCCACGCCCAAATGCTTGCGCAGGAACGGCAGATCAAATCGTCGCCCGTTATACGTATAAATGCGATCCACCCCTCGCAGAGCGGCCCTCAGACGGGCTTCCGTAATGCCGCTGCCGACCAATTGCAGGACCTCGAGCGTACGATCCCGCTCCAAAGCAAGACCCACCACGGTAACCTGGCAGGCCTTGGGACTGATGCCGGTCGTTTCAATATCTAAATAGCAGCGAATCGTCATCTGCATCCATTTCTTTTTGACAAATTCAATACCTTTGAATGCCTATCGGCTTATCCTTTTCGCAGTATCGCGACGTATCCGCCGTCGTGGGCGAAGAAGCCCTCGCCTCCGCAGGAAGGCAGCGTCAGTTCTTCTTTGTCCAGCGAAAAGGCCCTCTGCGCGCGGAGAAACTCCTTCACCTGATTTTCATTTTCCTCCGGCAGGATCGAACAGGTCGAATAGGCCAGCGTACCGCGCTTGCGAACAAAACCGGCGGCCTGCTCGAGCAGAGTCTTCTGTGTCTTGACCAGCGGCGCAATCGACTCTGGGCGCAGCCGCCAGCGGACCTCGGCGCGACGAGCCATCACGCCGGTATTGGAACAGGGCACATCCAGCAGAACGGACTGCACCTTGTTTTTGGAGCCGAGCGCCTCTTTGATGCCTTCCGGAGGCACGCACCGTACACAAGTGATCCCCAGCCGAATCTGGTTTTCCTCAACCTTCCGAAGACGGCGGCTGTCGGAGTCGGAGGCAATGACTTTGCCCTGATCGTGCATGGCCATGGCAATCTGCATAGTTTTGCCGCCGGGAGCGGCGCACAGGTCCAGCGCCGTGGCGCCGATTTTGGGTTCCATAAGGGCGACCACTTTGGCGGCCGACGGGTCCTGCACAAGAAAAAAGCCCTTCTGAAACGCCCACAGATCTTTAAGATAGCGGCGGGTATGAATTCTGAGCATGGTCTTGTCGGCGTTCAGATCAGACAAAACGGCCTCCGATTTGAGGATTTCGGCCAACCGCACGGCGTTGGTTTTCAGCGTATTGGGCTGAAGGATAATCTCCGGGGTTCGGCTGCAACCCTGACAGATCTGCCGGAGAGTCTCTGTTCCATAGGTCTTCAGCCAGATTCCAACCAGCCAGCGCGGAAGAGAATAGACCGTGCTGTAATAGTCCTCCGGCTGGGTCTTTGGGTCGGGAAAAATCGGCTCTTTGAGCAGACAACCGTCGTGCGGACGGACGGGAACCCATCGGCGCAGGTCGATTCCTTCGGCCGGACTTTTTCGATTTTCCACCGCCCGCTGGACCGTTCGCAGGACGGCATTGACAAAACCCCGGCGTTTTTTATTCCTGCCGGCCAGATCGCCCAGATCATTGAGAATGCCGTACTCGGCTGTATCCGGACAAAAGAGCAGTTCATAGACGCCCAATCGAAGAAGCGCAAGCAAATCCTTTTCAAGATGCGCAATCTTAACCTTCGCAACGGCGGTCAGCGCCTGATCCAGCAACGCACGGCGGCGGATAACTCCATAGACAAGGTCAGTCGCCTGCCCGTGTGGGACGGCCTCTTTCAAATGCAGATCAAGCAATTCCGAGGCGGTATGCCGGCCGGCCTCCCAGGCAGTAAGGATCTCGGCGGCAAGCCCCCGTCCCGATGGATGAGTCGCGGGAATCATTCGAGCGCTCCCTTGAGCACCTGATCCAAAGGCAAAAACAGATCGCCCGGACGACATGCCCGGCCGTTGGCAAAGGAATCGAAACTCATCAAGGTGGAACCGGCGGGCTTGAGCTCTTCGATGCGCAGGGCATCGCATCCGCACCAGACATCCAGATTTTCGTTAAGCAGGCCGCAGGCGGGATGATTTAAATCGGAGCATTCGACCCGATGGGCTTTTTTGATGGTGACGCGGCTGGAGCGGCCGCTCTTTCCGGAAACATAGACCGCCTGCGCACCGGGCCAGGGCCACAGGGCGCGGATCTGATTGACCACACAGTCGGCGGGACGGGCCCAGTCGATATAGCCGTGTTCTTTGCGAAGTTTGGGAGCCAAAGTCACTTGGGAAGGGTCCTGCGGAGTGTACACAGCTGTGCCCGATTCGATGGCCTCGATGGTCTGCAGCAGCGCCTGGGGAGACAGGGCCGACAGTTTATCATGCAGGGTCTGAAAGGTATCCTCCGGATCAATTTGTATCCGGCTCTGTGTGAGAATCTGGCCGGCATCCATGCGCTCGTCCAGCGTGATGATGCTGATGCCGGTTTGGGTTTCGCCGTTCATCAGCGCCCAGAAGATCGGGCCGGCGCCTCGATATTTGGGCAGCAAAGAGGCATGAACATTGACTGCGCCTTTGGGGAACAGGTCGATCGCCGCGCGGCTGATTTTCTGCCCGAAGGCAATGACCACCAGCAAATCGCCCTGACAGTCGGCAACCTGCTGAAAAGAAAGCGCCGAATTGATGTTTTCCGCTTCGATGCAGCGGCGGTTATTTTGCTGCGCCCAGAGGGCTACCTCGGTAGGCCTGGGGGCCCGACGGCGCCCCGCCGGACGCGCCGGCTGCGTAAACAGCCCCGCCAGATCGTGACGACTGTGCACGATGGCCTCCAGGCACGGAATACCAAACCCGGCTGATCCGAAAAACACAATCCGCATAGAAACAATCCGTCAAATCCATCTTAATTGGGCGTTATAACCGGACAATGGATTTATTATAGGGTCAATCGTACACCGAAACAAGCGCCGGATTTTATGCCCGCAGACAGGATGATTCGATGTGGAATACTTCCTTCAGTTCTCGCTGGATCGGGCTGTTGTCGGGGTTTGTGGGCATAATATCCTTCATAAAAGCCCACCATCTGCGGCAGACGGGAGTTTGAGCAATGGCATTCCAGCGGCTCTCGTCTTCAAACTCCACATATCCAAACAACTGACAGGTCTTTTCGTCCAAAAAAATCGAATACGTATGCACCCCGTGATCTTTCAGCGTTTTTTCGAGCTCAGGCCAGATGGGATTGTGGCGTTTTTGATACTCGCTGCAGCAATCCGGATTTACCTGCATAACAAAAGCTTTGCGAATCATACTCGATCCTTTCGCACGGCGCCCCCGCAAAGGAAAGCTCCAAAGACTTCAAAATCGATCCGATTGAAATCCTGGGAGACATTCCTTCGCGGGTGCGTCAGACGGCTTATTCAGCAATCATTGCATAAACGGGTTCTTCCAGTGAAAAACAGGCCGCCTCCTGCTTTTGGGGCTCAACGCGGGGAAAATTGTCCAGACCCAGCAGCTTCGTTATTTTCTTTGAGATTTCCGTATTGTCCATAACGCCGGTAAAGGATTGGGCGCCGGGGCCATAGGCATAAAGCGGAACCTGTCCGCCGCTGTGGCCCTGTGAAGCCCAGTTTGGCTTGAGATGTCCGGGTTCGTTCTTGCCGCCGGAGAGAGTCAAAGCCCCTGTTTCGTGGTCGGCCGTCACAATCACCAGGGTGTGCTTGTCCTGAATGGCGAATTCCAGCGCCGCCCGAATCGCCATATCAAAAAGCAGCGTCTGACGGATCGCCTTTGCCGCCTCATTCTGGTGGCAGCCCCAGTCAATCTGGCTTCCTTCAACCATTAAAAAGAACGGACGGGAGGACGGCCCGGATGAAAGAACCCGCAAAGCCGCTGCGGTCATTTCTTCCAGCGAAGGTTCCGGAGGAAGGGTCGTCAGGGCATCGTCTTGAAACAGACCGATGACTCGACCGGACGATACGGCATCCATCTCCTGCTTATCCTTCACAATTTGCCATCCTGCCTGTCGAGCTTCCCGGACCAGATCGCGGCCGTCTGTTCGCGATCCGCCCGGCTGACTGCTCGGCAGCCAGTATTTCTTCCCGCCGCCAAAGAGCACATCAAAGCCGGCCTCAAACATCTGTACGGCAATGCGGTCTTCCATCTTTCGGCTGGGAACATGAGCTGCCGTGCCGGCCGGGGTAGCATGCGAAATAGTACTGGTCACCGCCACGCCGATTCGATATCCTTCTTCCCGAAGCCGCTCGGGCAAAGTCAATAGAATAGACCCGTCCGGATCCATTCCGAGTCGGCTGCTGCTGGTTTTGACGCCGCAGAGAATGGCGGTAATCGCCTCCGCCGAATCGGTCACGTTACCGGAAACGTTGTGCGTGGATACCAGAGCGGTATAGGGCATCGTCTCCATCCAGAGACGTCCGTTAAGACCGACCTCCGAGTCGCGGGCCAAAGAGACCTGGTTGATTCCCATCCCGTCTCCGATGCAAAGGATAATATTTCGCGGCCGTGTGCCGGACGGATTGACCAGCGGATCTTTGTTCTGCAGCGACGAATAAGAAGAACGTGCATCTGCGGTTTTTGGATGTTTCGGCGAAGGATACAGCCAGCGGGTATCGCAGCCGTTCAGCAGGCAAAGCATTGCAAGACCAGCCAGCAGCCCCATCATCTGCATCGATTTCTGTCGAAGTTGTGTCGTCCTGTTCATTTTGTTTCCTTTCTCATTGTTTTGCCCGTGCGTACCAGTCCGGGTCTTGTGACAGATTCTGACGGGCCTGCTCGGTCATATAAGCAAAGGCCGGGTACGTCGATTCCCAGGCCCGCTGATGAAAGGGAGTATTTCTCATTTTTTCCACTTCCACTGCCGCATCTTTCAGATAGGAACCATAGATGTGAAGCGAATCGCTGATATCGACATATCGGCCGACCCGGACCGGCGAGTCGATCCGCTCGGCAATTCGACCGGCCATGATCCGCTGCAGATCCGTAAGGGCATAGACATTCATAAACCACGCCTTATACAGATCCCGGCTGCGCCAGTGGGTATTCATATTTAAAACATAGTCCCCCTGCCCGTCGCGAACAAGACGGCACCAGATCCGCTGGAGACAGGGCGGATCGTCGGTTTGCGGATCCGCTGTGGGCATCCAGGTAATGGCCTGAGCGCGGCGGCTGTAATCGCAGGCCGTCAAGGCGTCGACGATGTAATCGATCTGGTTGACTTTGGAAAAGGGCCGCCGACTTTGAGAGTTGCGCAGATCCGCAGTCGGACAGTAGGCAAACAGACGCTCGTGATAAGTATAGGTCCACTTGCCCGCTGCCGGATCAATCCAGTGGTCGTGAATGCCGTCGACAACCTCCTG
>JAKJEN010000320.1:0-234 GCA_022705405.1 Planctomycetota bacterium
TATGTTGGTATATAGATGACCAATGTGAAGAATTTTAAATGGATTAGCATCCGTATATTCAATTACAATCTTCTTACCCTCTTTACCACCAATATTTGTAAATTCACCACTCTTAACCTTACTTAGTTCCTTAAGTAAATACTGGTTTGACACAAAGAAGTTTACAAATCCTGGTTTAACAGCCTCTACTTTTTCAATGTCCCCATCCATCTCGATTTTACTTACAATATCATT
>JAKJEN010000320.1:244-537 GCA_022705405.1 Planctomycetota bacterium
TAATGTAGAAGACAACCTCATGGCAATATTGCTTGAATAATCTCCATTTCCACTTACTCTTGGCTCCTCCACTTCGACTATATCGTATTGGACATTCATCTCATTAAGAGCCTTTTTAATCATTCCCTCTATTTTTTTCTTAATATCCATATCTTTATTCTAACATAATGGCGCACTCGGAGGGATTCGAACCCCCAACCGTCGGTTCCGAAGACCGATGCTCTATCCAGTTGAGCCACGAGTGCATTTTTAAATATACGTACCTGGCCGGAATCGAACCGACAACCGTTGGC
>JAKJEN010000321.1:0-241 GCA_022705405.1 Planctomycetota bacterium
AAAATAACTATTTCTTGCAAATGCTTATAATTTTTCTTGCAATTAGGCTTTGTGTTCTGTAAATTGTTACTTTTTCAGCTCGGAAAGCCGAGCAAGTCGACGGGTAGGTAGCTCAGTTGGTAGAGCAACGGACTGAAAATCCGTGTGTCGGCGGTTCAACTCCGCCCCTGCCCATTTTGATAATTTATGAAAAGCCAAAGACTTACAAGTTTTTGGCTTTTTGTGTTTTGGGTCAAAAATC
>JAKJEN010000321.1:251-523 GCA_022705405.1 Planctomycetota bacterium
TTGTGTCCAATTTGTGTCCATCTCATTTGCTCTGCGTCAAAAGTTGATTAAGATATGCACCGGCTCTTTCGATGTCTTCTTTTCTAACAGCAAGGTAGTATTTCCTTGTGGTCATGATATTTGAATGACCTGCAAATTGCTGAACTACCTGGATAGGCAATGCTTGAGCCCAATTGGTAATTGCAGATCGTCTCAAATCATGCACAGTACATTTGACTATACCTGCCCTTTTTCTGACCACATCAAAATCCCGATTCAGGTTATTTCTAACC
>JAKJEN010000322.1 GCA_022705405.1 Planctomycetota bacterium
GCGATCTTCTCGATGCGGCCGAGGACGGCGGCCTTGCTGTTGCAGAGGTTGTCGACGATGACGACATCGTAGCCCGCCTGGAGGAGTTCCACGCAGGTGTGGCTGCCGATGTAGCCGGTGCCGCCGGTGACGAGGATGGTTTTGTTAGAGGTCATAAGAAGGCTTCGCTACGCTCCCAATGACAGAGAAGGACGCTGGAGCCCCGCCGCAGCCTGCCCTCGCGGAGGCGCCGTAATAATCCCGGTACCACGCCACGAATTTTCTGATCCCTTCTGCAATCGGGGTTTGAGGCCTGAAGCCTACGTCGGCCATCAGATCGTCCACGTCGGCATAGGTTGCCGGAACGTCTCCCGGTTGGAGAGGAAGCAGTCGCTTGTCTGCTTTTCTTCCGAGGCATTTTTCGAGTTCATCGATGAAGTCGAGCAGCCCCACAGGGTTGTTGTTGCCGATGTTATAGATCCTGTAGGCGGCGAAGCTGGAAGCGGGATCGGGCCGATCGCCCTGCCAAAAGGGGTT
>JAKJEN010000323.1 GCA_022705405.1 Planctomycetota bacterium
GCGCACGCCATTAATTTCTGTGGACGCTTCCTGCGAGAGCTCGGAAAAACTACTCTTATTCGTCATACCGGCGTAGGCCGGTATCCCGGAAGTCCTTGAAAAGACTGGATTCCCGCCTTCGCGGGAATGACAAAATTCTTGGTTTTCTGTAGTAATGCAAACGTCTCCCTGCTTGCCCGCCGGCATTCTTCCGGGCCACCGGCTGTAATAAACCGAACCGTGGCACTGGGCGCAATCTTCTATCACCTTCAAATTGTGCTTTTGAGCAACTTCCAGGATCGAATCCATATCGCACGGCCAGCCGGCAAGATGCACCGCTATAATCGCCCGTGTTTTTGGCGTCAGCACCTTAGCAATGGATTCCCCGGTAATATTCTGGCTTTCCGGATCAACATCGGCAAACACCGGCCTCGCCCCGCGCAAAGCAACACAACTGGCCGAAGCCACAAATGTCCGGGGCGTGACAATCACCTCGTCGCCCGGGCCGATGTCCAGAGCATAAAGCGC
>JAKJEN010000032.1:0-6476 GCA_022705405.1 Planctomycetota bacterium
GGCTCGCTTCCGCTGGGGGCGGCGATGGGATACGGGGCTGTGGTCACACGCAACGAGATTCTGCTGCTGCTGATCGGGGGGGTGTTTATGATGGAACTGTGCAGCGTGATTCTTCAGGTAAGTTATTTCAAATACACCCGGGGCAAGCGGCTGTTCCGCTGCGCTCCGATTCATCACCATTTTCATCTGGCCGGCTGGTCGGAACCGCAGGTGGTGGTGCGGTTCTGGCTGCTGTCGATTGCATTTGCAGTCCTGGCGCTGGCGACGCTGAAACTGCGCTGATTTAAAAAGAAAAATACAATTGGACTTTTATCGGCGATTGTGTTTCAAAAAGACCCGGAGCAAACTTACTTGGCCTCCAGCAAAATCTCCGCGCCCTTCAGGTTATCGCAAGCCGCCGCGATCTGAATTGTGCCCGGCCGTTTTTGTGTCTGAGCGATCAGCAGACAGCGACCCTGGTAAACCCTGTATGTATGCGCTTTGTGGTCTTCGTGGCTCGCCGGATCGCCGCTGCCGATTCCTGCGATTTTAGCCGGCCCGACAAGCGAAAATGTTATGGAATGATCCGCATCAGGTACAAGAACCCCTTTTTCATCTGTGACTGTACATTCGATCAGGCAGACGTCCTTGCCGTCGGCAGCGAGGATCGTACAATCCGGGATCAATTTGATTTGCCTGGCCGGTCCGGCCGTAGTCAGAGCATATCGACAGACCTCCCGGCCGTCTTTTTTACCGATGGCCGTTAGCGTTCCGGGTTCAAAGGATACCTCCCAACGCGCCATCGGCCAGGAACCTTGCGTCGGTTGGCGGCTTTCAAGCGTTTGCCCGTTTAATTCGAGCGTCACTTCAGGACAATTGGAATAGGCAAAGACCGCAACGGCGGATCGGGCGGGCCAGTTCCAGTGCGACTGTGGACCCCGCCTTCGGTCCTGCCTCTGCAATCGAGCGCACAGATAAACCATAGGCCTATCGCTCCAGAGAGACTGGCGAAACCAGCCCTCCGGTTTTTTAAAGCCGCACAAATCAAACAGACCGCCGGTCCAGCTGCGCACGGGCCAGCCGGCCGCCTCGCCGAGATAATCAATCCCGATCCAGAGAAACTGGCCGGATACATACGGGTTATCCGCAACGGCCTGCCAGGCGTCATAGCGGACGCTGTTTTCGCTGCCTAAGATGCAGCGGCCGGGATATTTTTTGTGATCTTGGGCATAAAGATTTTCCTGGTAGTTATATCCGACCACATCCAGCAGATCCGCAAAACCGACCGCGTTGGACATCGGCGCATTGGCCAAAGCTGCGGTGACGGGTCGAGTTGGGTCCAGTTCTTTAACGGCCTTGACAAGCGGCCGGCCGAGCTGGGTCAAATTCTCGGCAGACGGGTTGTCGGGGCGATATTGGCCGCCCAGCGCCGGATGCGAGAACGGATCGTTGGCATAGTCAATCTCATTGCCGATACTCCAGAGAATTACAGAGGGGTGGTTGCGGTCGCGACGAACCATGTCCTGAATATCGCGAACAGCCCACCGATCAAACACCTTGCCGTACCCGTCGCGGCCAGGCACGCCTTTGTTCCAGCCGACGATCCATTTGTTCTTGGTCGGCGTAAATTCGTCAAACGCCTCGTCCATAACCACAAATCCCATCCGGTCGCATAAATCCAGCAGTTCTGGAGCAGGAGGATTATGGCTGAAGCGGATGGCATTACAGCCGATTTCCTTGAGGGATTCAAGCCGCTTGCGCCATACTTTTTCCGGCACGGCCGCCCCCAGCGGCCCGCCGTCATGATGCAGACAAACGCCCTTGATCTTCATATTTTGGCCGTTAAGGAAGAAGCCCTTGTCCGGATCAAAGCGAATCGCGCGGGCTCCGAAGACAGTGACGGTCTGATCCCGTACCGTTCCCTCACACAGCAGCGAAGTTTGCACGGAATACAGTATGGGGTTATCGACCGACCACAACTGAACGGGCAGCTGAGAGAAACTCTGGCGGTGGATGAGCCGACCGTTTCCTTCAACGGATTGAGGCGCGTTAGAAGGCCCTTCATAAACCCCATCGGGACCCAGGATCCTCGAAACAACTTGGCACAGTTGAGGTTGGTTGCAGTCGTTGAGGATCGTTGTTTCGATAACCGCGTCCGCCTTGTTCGCGTCCAGGACTTTACAGACGACATACGTGCCCCAGGGACCAATGCGGAGTCGATCGGTAATGGTCAAGCGGACATGGCGATAAATGCCGGAGCCGGTGTACCAGCGAGAGTCGGCAAAATCGCAATGATCGACCCGAACAGCCAGGACATTCTTTTTTCCGAAAGACAGATGTCGAGTCAGGTCGTATTGAAATCCGATGTAGCCGGACGGGCGCATACCGAGGCGATGCCCGTTTATCCAGACTTCGGAGTTTTTATAAATGCCGTCGAATTCAATCGCGACCAGTTTGCCTTTCCACTCTGAATCTGCGGCAAAGGTCTTCCGATACAAGCCGACGCCGCCGGGCAGATAGCCGGTGCCGCTGGCCCACCGCTCGCTGTAGGGCCCCTCAATGCTCCAGTCATGCGGAAGATCAACGGCTTGCCAGCCGCTGTCGTCATAATCCGGCGACCAGGCCTTCCGGTCGTCTCCTTTCAGAAATTTCCAGCCGAAGTCAAAATCCGCGACAATTCGCGGATGATCGCCGGTTCCGAAGGATAGGGAACTTATAAAAAGCCCGATGAACCAGCTGATTTTCCTTCTGGTTTTTCGCATGACGGATTCCTTAGTATAGAGATCCCCAATTTGCGGCAAAGTCCCCGCCGCACCTACAATTTCCGTTTTTGCCCGTATGACCTGACGGCCTATCCGGGTTTTTACGGATGGACGTGTTTTACACCGAATAGGCGTATTTGGCAAGGGACAGTTTCGGGGTATTCAATCCGGCGGCCAGCGAAACGAAAAAGCAAATACTTCTACCCTTTATTGCTGCTTTGAGTTATACTGCTATAAGATTCGGAGGGTAAGCGAATGAATAGACGGATGCAGACATCTGAGGAAGCAAATCCGTTGCGGATACCGTATCGAGTTTTGAATACCGGGGCGAAAATTCCGGCGATTGGACTGGGAACGTTTGGCTCCGACCGGTTCTCGCCGGACCAGGTGGCCAGGGCGGTACGGGGGGCGATTGCCTGCGGCTACCGGCATATTGACTGCGCTTCGGTATATGGGAATGAGATCCAGATCGGCCAGGCGCTGAGGGAAGCCCTGGCCGACGGAACGCTCAAGCGCGAACAACTCTGGATTACCTCAAAAGTCTGGAATGACATGCACAGCCGTGTGGCCCAGGCATGCCGCAAGTCGCTGCAGGATCTGGGCCTGGAGTATCTGGATCTGTATCTGGTGCACTGGCCGTTTCCCAATTTTCATCCTCCCCAGTGCGATGTGACCTCGCGAAGTCCGGATGCACGCCCGTATCTTCACGAGGATTACATGAAAACATGGAGGCAAATGGAAGCGCTGGTTCAGGAAGGGCTGGTACGGCATATCGGAACCTCGAACATGACCATTCCGAAATTAACGCTTCTTCTGCGCGACGCGGCGGTCAGACCGGTATGCAATGAGATGGAACTGCATCCGCATTTTCAGCAGCCGCAGTTGTTTCAATTTTGCCTGGACAACGAGATTGTCCCAATCGGGTATTGCCCTCTCGGTTCGCCGGCCCGCCCCGAGCGCGACCGCACGGAGGAGGACACGGTAGATCTGGAAGATCCGGTCATTGTACGAATTGCCGAACGACACGGCATCAGTCCGGCGGCTGTCTGCATCCGATGGGCAATCGGGCGAGGACAGATCCCGATCCCGTTTTCGCTGCATCATTACAGGGAGAACCTGCTGGCCGCTGCGGCCGGGCCGTTATCGGATGAGGAAATGGAGCAAATCCGTCGGATCGATAAAAACTGCCGGCTGATCAAAGGACAGGTATTTTTGTGGAAAGAAAACCAAAGTTGGGAAGATCTGTGGGATCCGAACGGGCAAATCACTCCCCCCTGAGAACCTGCATACAGGATGCAAAAGGAGTTCAGATGCGCAAGACAATTTTGTTTTGGCTGCGGATTGTTATGGCGGTTTTCTTTGTATCCGGCTGTCGCGCTCCAGAGGAGCCGATGCGCAAGGGCCGCTTTGAACCGACCTGGGAATCGCTGAGTCAATATCAAACTCCGCAATGGTATCGCGATGCCAAGTTCGGCATTTGGGCGCACTGGGGGCCTCAGTGCGCGCCCCAGTACGGAGACTGGTATGCCCGGTTTATGTATCTGCAGGACCCGCCGTCATGGGACCCGGGATGCTATGGATACCACATGCAGAAATACGGCCATCCGTCCGAATTCGGCTTCAAAGATGTCATCCGCACATGGAAAGCAGAGAATTGGGAGCCCGAAAAACTGGTAGCCCTGTACAAACGAGCCGGAGCGCAGTATTTTGTCGCCTTGGCCAATCACCACGACAATTTTGATAACTTCAAGAGCAAGTATCAGCCGTGGAATTCAACCAAAGTCGGCCCCGGAAAAGACCTGATCGGCGGTTGGGCCAAGGCGGCGCGCAACAGCGGCCTTCGATTCGGCGTCAGCGTGCATGCCGCACGCGCATGGATCTGGTATGAGCCGTCGCGGGGCGCCGATAAATCCGGCCCGATGGCGGGCGTACCCTATGACGGCAATTTGACCAAAGCCGACGGCAAGGGCCTGTGGTGGGAAGGACTGGACCCGCAGGACCTGTATGCCCAGAACCATCCGCGCAGCGCCGATTGGCAGGATCCGTGGGCTATACACCGGCAATGGGAATGGGGCAACGGAGCCAGTGTCCCGGATGCGTCCTATTGCGAAAAATTCTACAATCGTACGCTGGATCTGATAAATCGCTACCGGCCGGATCTGGTTTATTTTGACGACACCGCGCTGCCGCTGTACCCGATCAGCGACGTTGGGCTGAAGATCGCGGCGCACTATTACAACAGCAGCATGAAATGGCACGGCGACCGGTTGGAAGCGGTGATCAACGGAAAGATCCTCAGTCCCGAGCAGCGAAAGTGCATGGTCTGGGATATTGAACGCGGCCAGAGCAGCCGGATTGAACCGCACCCGTGGCAGACCTGCACATGCCTGGGCAGTTGGCACTATGACCAGCGGATCTTCGAGGGACATCGCTATAAAAACGCCAGGACCGTCATCCAGATGCTGGTGGATATCGTCAGCAAAAACGGCAATCTGCTGCTGAGCGTTCCGCTCAGAAGCGACGGAACCCTCGATTCGGATGAACAGAAAATACTCGAAGACATCGCCGCGTGGATGGATATCAACAAGGAGGGAATCTTCGCCGCCCGGCCCTGGAAGACCTTTGGCGAAGGTCCTGCAATGGAGAAAGAGGCCCCGATTCAGGCCCAGGGCTTCAACGAAGGCAAGGGCAAACCGTTTACCTGGCAGGACGTTCGGTACACGGCCTCTAAAGACGGCCGAACGCTGTATGTCTTTCTGATGGGCCGCCCCGAGCCGGGACAGGAATTGACGTTGCAGGCGCTGCAGCTTGCAAGAGAGCCCAACGCGGTTTCTTTGCTGGGATACAAAGGACAGATTTCCCGCCGCATGGACAACCAGGGGCGATTGATCCTGGTCTGGCCCAAGATGCCCCAAACACGGCCGACGGATGAATATGCCTGTGTATTTAAAATTTCAGGATTTGACCTGAAGACAAAAGAATAACTTGATGCAGGGATCCAGCGATTATGAAAACAATGAAAGGTGCAATTTTACCGGGCGACAGCACAGCGGCGCTGAAGGATTTTGAGATTCCAAGACCGGGACACGGCGAGGCGCTTATCAAGATGAAATCCTCGACGATCTGCGGGTCGGACATTCGCTGCATTTATCACAAGCATCTGGGCAAAGGCATGGAGGGCTATCAGAGCGGGATGATCGCCGGGCACGAGCCGTGCGGACAGATCGCCCGGATTGGTCCGGGCTGTCGGCGATTTAAGGAAGGCGACAGGGTAATCGTCTATCACATCTCCGGCTGCGGGGTGTGCAATGACTGCCGGCGAGGATACTACATCTCCTGCACCAGTCCGCATCGACGGGCCTATGGCTGGCAGCGCGACGGCGGGATGGCTGAGTACCTGCTGGCCGAGGAAAAAGATCTGGTGGCCCTGCCGGACCGGCTGTCGTATTCGGACGGCGCTCAGGTGGCCTGCGGATTCGGCACGGTTTACGAAGGACTGGAAAAGATCGGCGTGTGCGGCAATGACGCCGTGCTGGTGACCGGACTGGGGCCGGTGGGGCTGGCGGCGGCGATGCTGGCCCGCGCAATGGGAGCCCAAAAGATCATCGGGATCGAGACGCTGCCCGAGCGGATTCAGATTGCAGGACAACTGGGCCTGTTCGATCATCTGTTGGAGGCGGGGCCGGACAATGTGCAGCAGGTTCGCGACCTGACCGACGGGGCAGGAGCCGAAAA
>JAKJEN010000032.1:6486-20233 GCA_022705405.1 Planctomycetota bacterium
AAGGCGCGGCTGACCTGTATCCAGGCCGCCCGCAAGTGTGGCAAGATCGTGTTTTTAGGCGAAGGGGGAACGTGCAGCTTTCAGCCCTCGCCGGATATTATCCACGATCAGAAGACCATTTACGGCTCCTGGGTAACCAGCTTATGGCGAATGGAAGAACTGGTCGAGCGGCTGGTTCGCTGGCAGATCCATCCGGACCGGCTGATCACGCATCGATTCCCTCTCGATCAGGTCGGCCAGGCCTATTCCCTGATGGCCAGCGGCCGCTGCGGCAAGGTGGCCGTTGTCTTCGATGAAGAACTGCGATAATTTCGCCGCTTTGTTCTATGCCGCCGGGATCAGGGCTTCAATTGCTCGGCGATCAGCCACAGAACCGGCGCCTGGCCGTGAAAATCCCCCAGGATGCGCGGCCGCTTGAGATAGAATTCGATATCGTCCTGCTGGCCGGTGCCGACACAGATCTCCCGGACATTGCCTCCGCGATCCACATGCGCAGCCAGGGCCTTCCAGGCCTCCGCAACCGCCGGGCCATAGGCGTTCCACTCCTACCGCCATGGCGTAGGCAAACATCGCCGTGCACGAACTTTCCGCCCACGCATACGGATAATCCACCAATTGCCTCCACATGCCGTTATCCGACTGGTACTTCAGCAGAGCGGCCATCATGGTTTTATAGCCGCTCATAATTCGGGACCGCAGCGGGTGATCGGCTGGCAGACAGCTGAGTACCTCGGCCATCGAGGCGGCCACCCAGCCGTTGCCCCGTCCCCAAAAGTAATGGAAATCAGGTCCGTGAAAGAACAGCCCGTTGGGCTGCTGGAGTTTGTCCAGATAGGCCGCCAGCTGTCGGGCGGCGCGGTCGGCATAGTGTGCCTCTTTCGTGGCCCGATAGGCCTGAATCTGAAGCATTCCGACCATATACATATCGTCAATCCACCAGCGGGTCTGATCGGTCAGGCCGTCTTCCTGCGTCTTTTCCCATTGGCTGTCGGCAAAGGAAAGCCCCAGATCCAGCCAGCGCCGCTGACCGTTGATCAAATAAATCTGAAGCGGCACAATGCCCTCGACATTGTGATCTACATGGGAATGCCGCGAGATAAGGACGCTGTCCGGCTCAAGAAATTTTTCATAGCGTGCGATGACTTTATCGAGCAGCGCCCGGTTGCCGGTATAATCGGCAAAACGCAGAGCCCCCACCGCCGTGCAGGCCTCGGCATAATGCAGTCCCTTGCCGGGCTTGTAAAGCATATAGTCTTTGCGAGCCAGCAGATTTTCGACGATTCTTTCGCCGACTTCTTTGAATTGATCAACTGCGATTGAACCGCTCCGGGGGCCGGCTGCGCAGGAGGCGCAGGCCAGCAGACATGCCGCCGTCAGAGAAAACATCCGTTTCATTATCAGTCTCCTTTTATATTTAGGGTTTTTGTTTTTCAACCAGCCGATAACTGACAAAGGCAAACCGGCGGCTGTCGGGCGCCCACGAATGGACGTTGAGCGTGCCCTGTCCGCCGAACAGACGCGTAAGTGTGCGCGGCTCATCATCCAGACCGTGCATAAGACGCAAAGCGACCTCCCGATTGGCCGGGTGGCCCTGGACGGTTTTGTCATACGAGAGAAACACGATCTGCCGGCCGTCCGGCGAAGGGTGGGCAAACCAGTCGTTGTACTGATCGGAAAACGTAATCGGGGTTTGGTTGCCGCCGTCGGCGTCCATCTTCCACAACAGCATCGGCCCCTCGCGGTCAGAGTTAAAATAGATCGTCTTGCCGTCGGGTGAATACTCCGGACCGTCGTTATATCCCGCCGCTTCAGTCAGCCGCGTTTCCTTCCCGCCCTCAACGGGGATAGTATAGATGTCAAACTGCCCATGGCGTTTGCCGCAGTAAACCAGCGTCTTGCCGTCAGGCGACCAGCCGTGCCAGTAAGAAGGCCCCTGCTCGGTCGCCAGTCGGGGCGCGCCTCCTTCAGCCGGCAGAATATAGATTCTGGAGATGTCGTTTTCCTGATGGCTGAGAGCGATCTGTCGGCCGTCCGGAGAATAGCCGTGGTCATTATTGCAGCGGTCGGCAAATCCGGTATCCAGCAGATTCGGCAGCCCGCCGTCGGCGGAAATGGTGTACAGCCGCCCCCCGCCGTTAAACAGAATCGTTTTTCCGTCGCGCGACCAGTTGGGCGCTTCAAAATGCAAAGCAGTCGAAGAAAAAATCGTCTTGCGCCGGCCGGTTTGGATATCAAAAATTTCCAGATTGCTTTCGAGCATACGGTCTTCCTCCGAGACAACGCCTTTGACGGCAAGCGTTGTGTTTTTGAAAACCGCCGAGGCGGTCTGTGCGTTGTCGTGCGAGCAGACAACCAGCCCCACATAGACCGGATCGATCAGGTTTGCCGAAATGGTGCTCACCGGCTCCCAGGGCTGCCCGTCCTGACGGACAAACATCGAATAAAGAGAGCCCTGCCGCGCCAGTTTGATCCAGGCCGGATGGGCGATGCCCGCCTGCGACTCGTCGGTAGGACCGTCTTTGAGTTTTCGAAACTGCATGGCCGCCATGCCGCTGCCATGAATAACGGCATCGACATACGCCGAATCGTAATCAAGATCCTGACGAATCATCCACCCGCCCTTGCGGTGTTCGTGGCCTGCGCCCTCCCATTCCATCTGCGTAATCAGCTCCAAGTCGCCGCTGACCCGCTTCCAGACAAAGTGAAAGGCATCGCGATGATACCAGATATTTTCCCCGCTTCCGGTCAGGCGGTACCGGCCGGAGGCCGCGTCGTATTCGCTCTTGCCGGGCAGGCCCGTTTCGCCGACATCCGATTGAGATTGAAAAACTCCGATGGCATTATCCGCCGCACAGCCGCAGGTCAAAGCCCCGCCGGAAACGGCCGCCAGCCAAATCGCAATCGACAGAAGGTTGCCCCCTGCCTTTTGTACAGACGCCCGCGGTGTCCCAATATTGAATCTCATAGCGACTCCCAAAGCCGGTAAACAGAAATGGATCGAACCGACGGGATTGTACCCCGTCCGGGCCGGCAAGGCAAGCCGCTTTGGCTTGAAAATCTGCCGTCCGGATTAATCAGCGCAGGACACTTCGATGTGCTTGAGAAAATGGACATCGTCGGCAGCCGGAAAATCCGCACGGTAGTGAACGCCGCGGGATTCCCGCCGCAGTTCGGCCGACCGCGCCATCAGCCAGGCGACAGTGAGCATATTCTGACACTCCCACCCGGCCGGGCTGTGAAAAACCTTATCCATCACATAACGCTGCCAGAAGCGGATGATCTCCTGGGTCTCAACCAAAAGAGACTCCTGCCGCGAGATGCCGACATTGCGCCACATCAAAGCGCGGAGCGAGTTGCGCACATCCTCCGTATCCAGGCGGCTTCGATTGGACTGCGGAACGCTGAATTCGATCGCGCTGTGCTGGCGATGCGGGCGACTGCGGTCAATGCCTCGGGCCGCCGATTGTCCGGCGATCCGGCCGTACACAAGCCCTTCCAAAAGCGAGTTGCTGCCCAGCCGGTTGGCCCCATGAAGACCCGTCGAGGCCGCCTCCCCGCAGGCATACAGATTGGCAATGTTGGTGGCCCCTTCGCTGTCGACCTTGATGCCTCCGACCATGTAATGGGCGCTGGGCCGCACGGGAATCATATCTTTGGAAACGTCGATATCAAACGAATCGCACAGCTCGCTGATAAAGGGAAAACGCTTTTGAAAATGCTCTTTGTCAAAATGACGAATATCCAGATAGACGTGCGTGGCGCCGGTCTTGTGCATATGATCCACAATCGCGCGGCTGACCACATCGCGCGGGGCCAGCTCGCCGTCCGAATGATAATCCTTCATAAAGGCGTAGCCGTCTTTGTCGCGCAGGATCGCCCCTTCTCCGCGGAGCGTTTCAGTGATCAAGGCGCGCGAGGCCCCGGCGATATACAGCGTGGTCGGATGAAACTGCATAAACTCCAGATCGCGCAGAACCGCTCCGGCCCGATAGGCCATTGCCAGCCCGTCGGCGGTGGCGTTTTCGGGATTGGTGGTTTCGCGATAGAGCCGTCCGGCCCCGCCGGTAGCCAAAATCGTGCGCGCGGCCCAGATAATCTGGAAGGTTCCGCCGGCCTGCCAGCCGATAGCCCCGCAGCACTCCTGGTCGGCGCCGGTCAGAAGATCGATCACAAAAAAATGCTCCAGTGTGCGGATCGTGGGACAGGAACGCAGTTTTTTAAGCAGACCTTCGGCAATGCCGCGTCCGGTGGAATCCCCGTGCGAGTGAATCACGCGGGCAAAAGAATGCCCCCCCTCAAAAGTGGCGTCGATAACCCCGTTCACCCGGTCAAATTCCGTGCCCCAACTGATGAGTTCGCCGATCAGTTCAGGGGCCTGCCGAATGACCTGACTGACCACCTGCCGATCGCACAGGCCCGCGCCGGTCGCCAGGGTATCGGCAATGTGCTTGTCGAAACTGTCTTGGCTGTCCAAAACCGCCGCGATCCCGCCCTGGGCGTCCCAGGTATTGGATTGGTCGATGGATCCCTTGCTCACCAGCGTCACCGTCCCGACCGCGGCCGCCTCAATGGCCGCCCGCAGGCCCGCAACGCCCGAACCGATCACCAAACAATCGGTGAAGAATTGTTGAGTGGTCAAGGTGTCAACCGGCGCCAAATACCGTCGTATTTCCGCTCCTGGAGATTTCACCACAGGATTTCCTTTGCCATTTTAATCTGATTTAAAACCTGCATTTTATACCGCTTTTGGCCGTTGTCCATAATTTACCGGCCGATGAAGAAAAAAAGACATCGGCAGCCAGAAAGATTATAAAAACTTCCTTCCCCAATACCGCGTATAAATATTGAAAAAACGATAATTTTTAATGTGTGAACGGTCCCTTTGCCGACAACTTCAGCAGCGATATCAATGGCTCTTAATAAGTGACCCAGAAGGTCAGATTAGTGTGAACCGGGCTGGCCGATCTCGCAGCGGCAGACAAGGCAGATCGTAAGCCGGGCACAGACCGGAACAGGCTAAAAAACGTACGAGAAGAGCCATTCTTAAACACAGGGAGAGCCCGCGTGCGGCTCTCCCTTGCTTTTTTCAAACAGCGCCGAGCCGGCGGCCGAAGAATCTGCTTTAAATATACTGTCCGTCAGCGTTGATCCAAAATAATCTTGGTTAGAATCGACCCGATGGTTTTAGAAACAAGCCCTTCTTCTCGGCTGCAATCGTCTCATGAGATTTTTTCGATCAGCCGATCCAGCACTTCCTTAGCGGGCACGCAGCGAAAACCTTCCGGGCTGCGCCAGCGCAGCTGCGAATTGCGCTGCAGCGCCTCTTCCACCTTGCGGCAGGCCAAAATCACCGTGGCATGGTTTTTGTTGCCCATCGCCTTGCCGATCTCCGGAAACGACATCTTGGTAAATCGCCGCGTCAGATACATCGCCATCGAGCGGGCCAGCGACACCGTACGCTCCTTGCGGGCCGAGTAGATATCCGCGGGCTTGATCTGAAAAAACTCTGCAATACAGGCGGCGATATCGGAACTATGGACGACCGGATCGGTGCGGGCGATGTGCTCAGACAGCGCCTCCTGCGCAGCAGCCAGCGTCATCTTCCCTCCGACCAGCGAACTATAGGCCGCCAGTTTCAGCAGCGCTCCCTCCAGCTCGCGCACGTTAGAACTGATGGCTCCGGCGATGTATTCCACCACGTCCTGGCGGACAGTATGGCCCATCGCCTCGGCCCGACGCAATAAAATCCGACACCGCGTATCGAAATCCGGCGGATCGATCCGTACCACCATCCCCGAGACAAACCGGTTGACCAGTTTTTCACACAACGCGCCGATCTCCTTGGGATGGGCATCGGAGGCCAGTACAATCTGCTTGCCCGCCAGATCAATGCTGTTAAAGGTGTGCAGAAATTCCTCCTGCATGGCATTTTTGCTGGACAAAAAATGGATATCATCAATCGCCAACAAATCCAACCCGCGAAATCGCCTGCGAAAGGCGTCCAGTTTGCGGGTCTTCAGCGCCAGAACATATTGGTTGGCGAAATCCTCGGCCGACACATAAAGCCAGCGGGACTGCGGGCGAAGAAAGGCGATCTCGTTGCAGATACCCTGAAGCAGGTGGGTTTTTCCTACGCCATAGCCGCCGTGATAAAACAGCGGATTAAATGGGCTTTTTTCCTGTTGGACTACGGTTTTGGCCGCGTTGAAGGCCAGTTCATTCTTGGCCCCGACGATAAAAGAATCCAGTTTCAACTTCAGCGGCTGTATTCTCCTGCCCGCCGGTTCGTCAGGAGCCGGCCCGTTTTGACGACGCGCACTCGCCGAATGATTGACGCTGCCGTTGGATCGCGCCGCCGGTCTCAGCGAAGGATCGGTCGCATACCGCACGCTGCGGCTTTGCCCCAGGACAACCTGCAGGGCCTTTTGGATCGGTTTTTCAAAGTGGCCCTGGATCCATTGCGAGATGAATGTATTGGCGACGGCGATTTCCAGGCAGTCTTCCCGCAGATCCAGACGAGCGGCGTTTCTAAACCAGATTTGATATTGCTGGGCTCCGATTTCCTTTGCGATATGCTCCTGGATCGCGTGAACCTCATCCGTGAAGATGGCCTCCATGGGTTGTCTCCCTACCATAATTCCCTTCTAAAAATCTATAATGATCGGCCTTCTTGAGCGCCGTAGTTAAACATACAAAACAGGGGCTATCATAGAACTGTTCGAAGGAGGATGCAACGGATTTTTTGAGGATTCTTTTCAACAAGCCAAAGAGTCAATCGCACACAACACTTGCGCATAATAATTTTTTGTTATGAACCGAATATCCACAACGTAAACCGTCCTTGTGGAAAACTTGTGGATGAAGAACAGATGAAAATCGAACATGAAAACAGAAAATCTGAATCAAAATCGTTCAGATGTTTTTATTTCTCCAAATCTCTGGCCTTGGCGAGCTTTACCCATTCACAAACAATCGAAGGAAGCCGCTGTACAACTTCAGAGCCAAAAAGTACCTCATCAATCAGCCCCATGTGCAGGGCATCAATAATCCGGCACAAATAGGAGCGTCCGCACTCCCACCAGGTATAATAGGCATCGACGATTAAATAATGCAGAATCCTGATGCCTTCATTTTTTCGCAGTTCCTGAAGTTCCATCCCGTCAAGTAAAGTTTCATAAATACCGTCTGCTACACGGCTTCCAAATGTTGTGGTATAATAGTATTCTTTAATTTCCCACACGGAAACAGGATTCACTATCGAGGGAAACGCCCCATCCACCCGACGAGCCAGAGTGCGCACTGGCAAATCGGCTTTAGTAATAATGGTAAGATTGTGCGGATCATAATCGCACGCAAATGATCTTGCGTTGGCCTCTATAATCATATTGACGATACAAGTCAAATAAGCTTTGGCCCGTTTTTGGCCTTTTTGTTTATTCATCGGAAGCGGACATGCTTGGGTAGGTTGTAATTCTTTTTTTATCGTTTGATAAAGCAGCCGGGCTTCCTTGGCATCCATAAGTCGCGGCCTTACATACTCGTTGAGCGCTTGCGCTCGATATTTGAAATAATCAAATAATTTCCTGCCGAGATCCGTATAATTCTGCCCGTCTGGAGTTAAATGGCCGATATTTAGATTTCTTTTCCGCATAGCTTTTATCATCTGTTCCAATCCAGGAACCATGATGGTTTTCTGACCCCGTTCTGTATAACCCAGGGTTTCGCTGATAGCTCGTACATTCGCCCAGAAAGAAGGGGATTGACAAAGGAATTTGTTATTCGGCTTCACGGATCCTCGCCTCCAGTTCCTTTACAAAATTACTAAGAGAGATCCCGAGAACCAAACAGATCCTGCGGATTTCAAGAATGTCCAACCTTCTTTCTCCAACCTCGTATTTACTTACAAACGACTGCGGAGTTTTCAAGAGAGCAGCCAGATCTTTTTGTTTATACCCCTTCTGTTTCCGCAGTTCACGCAGGAGATTTTGAAGTTGTTCCTGATCTTTGCTATAGATGCTTTTTTGCATAAAATAGCCCTAAAATCCTTTTTCGGGATATTTTATATTCCTTGACTAATATCCCAAAACAGGATATTCTGCTCATTCGTATATAATTTTATGCTGGACGCTGGTGAAAAAGATGCAAAAGATGCTATTTAAACAAGAGTTAAATCTCGTGCGCCCCTTTAAGAGTCAACTCTTAAAATGGATCGGCAACAAACAGCGGTTTGCGCATGAAATTGTCTCCTATTTTCCAAATCATTTTAAAACTTATTTTGAACCCTTTTTAGGCAGTGGAGCGGTCTTAGCGACGCTGGCCCCCCGACATGCGGTGGCTTCGGATATATTTCCTCCTTTAATGGAAATCTGGCAAGTCCTCCATGATGCGCCGGATTTATTGAAGACCTGGTATGCCCAGCGATGGCGCGCTGTAGCCCGCGGCGACAAAGTCAGGGAATATGAAAAAATAAAGGCCGCTTACAACAAATCGCCCAATGGGGCCGACTTGTTATTTTTGTGCAGATCCTGTTATGGAGGCGTTGTCCGTTTTCGCAAAGAAGACGGCTTTATGTCCACTCCCTGCGGCATTCACCATCCGATTCATCCGAAAGTATTTTCCAAACGAGTGGATACTTGGCATGATCGAACCCAGGGAGCGTCTTTTTTATTATCAGATTATCGCCGAATCATGGAACAAGCTCAGGCCGGAGATTTGGTTTACTGTGATCCGCCATATATGCACAGCCAGGGAATTTTGTATGGGGCGCAGGATTTTGATCTTCGTGAGTTATTAGAAATTATTGCCGACTGCAAAAAACGAGATGTTTTCGTGGCTTTGAGTATTGATGGAAAGAAAAAATCCGGACAGCATGTATGCGACTTGCCAATTCCCAAAAATCTATTTGAACAGGAAGTATATGTAAATTGCGGCGCCTCCATGCTAAAGCGATTTCAGATGGAAGGCAAAAACTTAAATGAGCATCATGTCTCAGATCGTTTATTGTTAACCTATTGAATCAGGAAAAGATAAACGGCGCTTGAATTGTTCTCCGGCAAGCGTCTATGCTTCAGACGGAATCGTCTTTGCATAGATTCATATCGACGGCGTAATTTTTCTTGACAATCGAACAAAGTAAGGTATAATGCGCCTCTGAAAAAACAAGGAGAACACACAGGGCAAAGAAAAAAACGGACATTTCGGACAGCAGATCAACACGACCTCAGAAGGAGTTTTTTTGATCCAATAACAGCATAGATTGTCAACCGCCGCAGAAGGAGAACAGTCATGAGCAGCAAACCCAATGCGCCGCAGCAGCCCTGCGCACAAAAAATGCCCCAACCGAAAACAACCGCGATCGCAGGTCCCCAAACGCCCGATCAGCTCAAACAATTCATCTTCGATCATCTGGACATCCGCATACCCGATCGGCAAATCTGCCCGGGCCACAACAGCCCGATGGAATATCTGTGGCACACCTGGCGGACAGACCAGCCGGCGCTGCGCTCGGCCGGTCAAATCAGCGGCGACTGCATCGTCTGGGCCAACCGCGGCGGAGGCAAAACTCAACTGGCCGCAATCGCCACGCTTCTGGACGGCCTGTTTAAGGACGATTGCCGCATCCGCATCGTCGCCGGCTCGCTCGATCAGGCGTGTCGAATGTATGAATACCTCGCCGGATTTGTCGCCGAACATTTTGAAGACCGGATCGACGGACGAATGCATCAGGAAAAATGCCGCTTTCAAAACGGCGCCAAGGTGCGGGTGCTCTCCCAGTCCCAGCGGGCCGTCCGAGGACAGCACGTCCAAAAACTCCGCTGCGACGAGGTCGAACTCTTTCAGGAAGAGATTTTCAACGCCGCCAAATTTTGCGCCCAAAGCCGCGGCGCCGTCCTCGGCGCCATGGAGTGCCTCAGCACAATGCACCAACCCTTCGGCCTGATGCAGAAGATCATTTCCCAGGCGGCCGATGCGCATATCCCCATCTACAAGTGGTGCCTGTGGGAGGTCGTCGAAAAATGCACGCCCGACCGCCGATGCAGCCGCTGCCCGCTGGATAACGATTGCCGGGGAAAGGCCCGCCGGGCCGATGGATTCCTGCGGATTGACGACTGCATTGCAATGATGCGGCGCAGCAGCCGCATGGGTTTTGAGACCGAAATGCTCTGCCTGCGCCCGAATATGGAAAACGCCGTCTTCGGCGATTTTGATCCGGCCGTCCACGTTTGCCCGCTCGAGTATAACGAGGATCTGCCGCTGTATCGGGCGATTGATTTCGGCTATGTCAATCCGTTTGTATGCCTGTGGATTCAGGTGGACCGCGAAGGCGTCGTGCGGGTGATCGACGAACATGTTCAATCGGGCCGGACCCTGTCAAGCCACGCCGAACTGATCAAACAGCGCACCCCCGGCGGCCCGCAGCGCGTGGCGGCCACCTATTGCGACCCGGCCGGAGCCCAACGGAACGGCGAATCCGGCAAAAGCCCCATGGATCTGCTCCGAGAAGCCGGCATCAAAACCTACTCGAGCAAAAGCGATATTCAGGTCGGGCTGGAACTGATCCGGCGGGCCCTGCGGGCGGGCGACGGAAGCAGCAAACTGGTAATCTCCCCCAAATGCCCTCGCCTGATCGAGGCAATGCAGGGCTATCGATACCCCCGGAGCGCACAGGGCGACCGGGCCGAAGTGCCTGTCAAAGACGGCGTCTTTGACCATCCGATCGACGCCCTCCGCTATTTCTTTGTCAATTACTACAGGCCCTCGGGCAAAGTCGCCGTCTACCGAAGCTAAAAAAAACAGACGGGCCGACCATCACGACCCGTCTGTAATCAAGGGAGATATGCTGAAGATTATCCGTTAAACGGCGTAAATTCATCCTCAAGAGGAATCATCTTGGCCGCATTTTTCTCGACGGGCTTGACCGCCTTGACGGCTTTTTTACCGGCCGCCGCTCCTTTGCCCTTCCCTTCGGCGATATGATGAAAAGTCCGATCCGTCAGAGACAAGCCGCCGGTCTTCCCGGAAGACGCCTTTTTGCTCGAACTCTGACTCTGCCTTTGAAAACCGCTGCCGTCCACCAGGGACGCCAGGGCCTCCACTACCCCGTTCATCTGCTCGGCCTGGGCGGACAACTCCTCCGAGGCGCTGGCGGATTCTTCGGCATTGG
The DNA here is from genome assembly GCA_022705405.1 of Planctomycetota bacterium. Taxonomy (GTDB): domain Bacteria; phylum Planctomycetota; class Phycisphaerae; order Sedimentisphaerales; family Anaerohalosphaeraceae; genus JAHDQI01. Next base: position 17,651 of record JAKJEN010000032.1, read on the forward strand.
CGGCGTTCTGCTGGGTCACCTTGTCCATCTGGGTAACCGCCGTGTTCACCTGCTCAATGCCCTGCGCCTGCTCCTGAGAGGCGGCGGCAATCTCGGCCACCAGGTCGGTCGTCTTGCTCACATTGCTGACGATCTCATCCAACTGCTTGCTGACTTCATTGGATATCTGAACCCCGTTTTGAGCGTTCTTGACCGATTCCTCAATCAGCGCCGCGGTGTTCTTGGCCGCCTCCGCCGAACGCATCGCCAGATTCCGAACCTCCTCGGCCACCACCGCAAAGCCCTTCCCCGCCTCTCCGGCGCGGGCGGCCTCTACGGCCGCGTTCAGAGCCAGCAGGTTGGTCTGAAAGGCGATCTCGTCGATAACCTTGATGATCTTGGAGGTCTCATCGGAACTTTTCTGGATGTCGTTGATGGCATGGCCCATCCGCTGCATCGAGGCGGCGCCTTCGTTGGCGGCGTTTCGGGCCTGTGTGGCCAGTTGATTGGCCTGCTGGGCGTTGTCGGCGTTCTGCTTGGTCATCGAGGACATTTCCTCTAAACTGGAGGAGGTCTCTTCCAGGCCCGCTGCCTGTTCGGTGGCCCCTTCGGCCAGCGACTGAGAGGCCGAGGAAACCTGGCCGGCCGCAGAAGCGACCTGCTCGGCGCCGGAGGTCAGATCGGTGATGATCTTATGAATCGGGCCGACGATGCTGCGGGTGATAACCACGGCCAGAACCGTGCCGATTACTATGCTGCAGATCGAAGCGGTAATCAGGGCGGTATTCAGCAGCGTGATAATTGCTTGCACTTGGTCGGTCGTGCTTTTATCCAGTTCCGCCACGGCTGCGCGTGTCTTTTTCGTGGACTCGCCGATTTGAGCGGTGCTTTTTTGTTTGTCAGCAATGACCTGATTGAATTTGTTGCCCGTCTGAGCATATTGAGAAATAAAATCAGACAGTTTGGAGGCGTACACTCCCAGCCGCGGTTCGGAACCGCACAGTTTGGTCCACTCTGATAAGCCGTTCTGAAGTCTTGCCAATTGCTGCTGGTAATTTTCCCACGCCTTATCGGTCTCCTTGGCGATCAGGTCTGTGGCATTGACCCGGAGCAGAAGAAAGTTCTCGATAAAGTTTTTATTTAATTCCTTTTCATACTGTACCCAGCGTTCTATGTTTTTCGCATCATTCTGTTCGAGGGCCTTTTTCAACTCCGGCTCAATCACCTGGATCTTGGCTTCATCCAGATGTTTGGTAATATCCCCGCCGATGCGAACCCAGGCGCCGGCGACTTCTTCCCTCATTTTATCTGCATTTACAAGCTGTTCAAAGGCGGTCTGATAATCCCCATAATATTTGAGCGCATCGGAGACATACTTCTGCTGCTGGGCGCTGAGGTGCGTATTTGCGCTTATATCTTTCAACTGTGAGATTGTCTTATCGTAGGACTCATGCCATTTATCAACAGAATTTTTGGTTTCGCCTTTAGCGGTTTCAAAGCCCCGGATGACAAAATCCCTGCGAAGATTGCCGCACTCATTATACGTCTCCAGAACGCCCGCGGCCTGAGTAGATACTGCATCAATCTTCCGAACTTCGCTCATCCCCTTCCACCCGATGCCGCCCAAAATCGCCGTAATCACAACCAGGCAGCCAAATCCGACAAACAGTTTCGTAGATAACTTCATGTTCTTAAACATAGCAGGAACTCCTTATATTTGAGTAGTGTCCATAGACAGTTCTGAGATTTGATCCTCAACAACCCGGTCGATATGCAAAAGAATCTTGACCCGTTCGCCGACCTTGCCCATACCGAGAATAAACGAGGTGTCCATCGAGGCCCCCATCGACGGAGGCGGCTCGATCTGGCCGGCCTGAATATCCAAAACCTCCGAGACCCGATCGACAATCAGACCGGTCAGCCGGGAGCCGTTGCGCCCGTAGGTTTCAATGATAATGATGCAGGTCTGATCGGTGATTTCCTTTTCATCCAGATTGAATTTCAACCGAAGATCCATCACCGGAATGACCTGGCCGCGAAGATTGATGACCCCCTTGACATACAGCGGAGTGCGGGGCACCGGGGTCACGCTGATGTACCCGATTATCTCGCGGACCTTGAGGATCTCCAGACCGAATTCCTCCTCCCCTATCGCGAAGGTCAGATATTTGCCCTCACAGGAATCTGGAACCCCCGGCGCCGCAACCCCCTCTTGGGCAGGACTGATTTGAGCCGACATGTTGGCATCTCCTAAACAAAATAAAGGTTGTTGCAAATGCTTTTGGCCGCGCTGGCCAACAACACTGACATGCATATCGGTTGATTTCCCCGACTTTATTACAGAGTATTTCACGTGGAAATCAGAGCGGTAATGATTTGGGAAAGAAATTTAAATCTCAATCTATCTCTTTAATTTAAGCGGAAATAGATAATATAATGATTAATGAATATTTGAAATTGAACTATTTTCGGACGGTAATAAGTTAGTATTGTCCAAATTCTAACAAAATAACTTTTTGAAAAATTTGTAAGCGTTCAGGCGGTTTTTGTTAAACAGCCTGCTGTTTTTATTAATGATGGAACAGGAACACTGTTTAAATAACA
>JAKJEN010000033.1:0-12095 GCA_022705405.1 Planctomycetota bacterium
CAGGAGGCCATCCGCTCGCTTGAAAACGGCCGGTATGGACTGGGTTTTGCAAAAAACTTCAATTCGCTTACGCTGGAGGAACTGATTCTGCGTCTGAACAGTCCCACCAGCGAACGGCAGTTTTTGATGTATGAAGCCCTCCGCAAAGGCGCCTCGGTTAAGGAACTTTCGGAGAAAACCTATATCAAGGAATGGTTTATCCGACAGATGGCCGAACTGGTGCAACTGGAAGAAAAGATCCTGAAGACCAAAGGAAAGCCGCTGCCGGATTCTCTGTTGATTCAGGCCAAAAAAGACGGTTTTGCCGACCGCTATCTGGCCAAACTGCTGGCCGTCAGGGAGGAACAGATTCGCGACCATCGCACACGCCTGGGCGTCGTGGAAGCATGGGAGCCGGTGCCGGTCAGCGGGGTGGAAAATGCATCGTATTATTTTTCCACCTACAATGGGCCGGATCAAAACACCGCTGTCAAAAAGGACAAGGTTATGGTGCTGGGCGGCGGGCCCAACCGCATCGGTCAGGGCATCGAGTTTGATTATTGCTGCGTCCATGCGGCCTTTGCTCTTCGCGATGAAGGCATAGAAACCATCATGGTCAATTGCAATCCGGAAACCGTATCCACCGACTATGACACCTCTGATAAACTGTACTTCGAGCCGCTGACCGTGGAGGATGTGCTCAGCATCTATCAAAAGGAAAAACCCAGAGGCGTGATTGTTCAGTTCGGCGGCCAAACCCCGCTGAACATCGCTCGTCAGCTCGAAGAGGCGGGCGTGAGGATCCTGGGCACTTCCACCGAGAGCATTGATCTGGCCGAGGACCGAGATCACTTTCGGGCGCGGATGGAACAACTGAAAATCCCAATGCCGGAATCGGGGATGGCGGCCACGCTGGAAGAGGCCCTGACAGTCGCCGAACAAATCGGGTATCCGCTGATGCTGCGGCCGTCGTATGTGCTGGGGGGACGAGGCATGGAGGTGATTCACGGTGAAACAATGCTCCGGGAGTATATCGCCGCGGCGGTCGATGTGACGCCTGAGCGGCCGATTTTGATCGATAAGTTTCTGGTCAACGCCATTGAGGCCGAGGCCGACGCGATCACCGACGGAACCGACGCTTTTATACCGGCCGTCATGGAACATATCGAACGAGCCGGCATCCATTCGGGCGATTCGGCTTGTGTGATTCCGCCTGTATCAATCCCGCAAAAACAGATTGATACAATCTGCCAATACACCAAAAAAATAGCGATTGAATTGGGCGTGGTGGGTCTGATGAACATGCAGTATGCCATTGTCGATGATATGGTGTACGTACTGGAGGCCAACCCGAGGGCTTCGCGGACCGTGCCGCTGGTTTCCAAGGTATGCGGCCTGTCAATGGCCCGCATTGCCACGCAGATTATGCTGGGCAAAAAACTGAAGGACCTCAATCTTAAGCCCCGCACGATCCGGCATTTCGGCGTTAAGGAATCGGTCTTTCCGTTCAATATGTTTCCGGAGGTTGACCCGCTGCTGGGGCCGGAGATGCGCTCTACCGGAGAGGTACTCGGACTGGCGGACTCCTATGGGATGGCCTTTTTTAAGTCTCAGGAGGCCACTCTCCAGCCCCTGCCGCTGAAGGGAACTGTCCTGATAACCGTAGCGGATCCGGACAAAGAAGCCATTGTGCAGGTTGCGCAGGAGTTTGCTCAGATGGGCTTTAAGATTCTCTCGACCGGCGGGACCTGCAAATATCTTTTGGATAAAGGGGTTTGTGTCGAGTCCATTCTGAAAGTGCACGAAGGCAGACCGAACATTGCAGACGCAATCAAGAATCACCAGATCCATCTGGTTATCAATACCCCAATCGGCAAACGAGGCGTTGTGGATGATTCGTACATCCGCAAACTGGCGATTCAGTACAAACTTCCGTATATTACAACAGCTGCGGCGGCTATCGCCACAGTCAAGGGAATCGCCGCTCGAAAGAAAAGCGACACCTGTGTCCAGTCCCTGCAAACCTATCACGCAGGAATTCAATAAACAGAAAATCTACAGAAGACCAAGGCCCCAACGGAGCGATCGGAAGGGGCTTTTTTTTATACAATTTTACGCCTTTCGCCAAATGAATCCTGCCATTTGGCCGGTTCGAAGGTATAATGCGTTTGATGCGTCCACACAGAGACATTTCAATCGGCATCGCGGGCTGGTCCTATCCAGACTGGGAAGGCATCGTCTATCCCAAATCTTCCATAGACAAACTGGCCTTCGCGGCAGATCTGGTGGACTGCATCGAGATCAACAGCACCTTTTACCGCCTGCCGGACCGCAAAAATTCGGCCTCGTGGCTGGGCCGCGTCGAAGGGAGGAAAGATTTTTTCTTTACCGCCAAACTCCACCAAACGTTTACCCACGAAAGAATCCTTGATCCGCTTACGGCAGAGCAATTTAAGGAAGGGTTAAGACCCCTGCTGGAGGCGGATCGCCTTCATCGGCTACTGATCCAGTTTCGTTATGACTTTGCGAGCATACCCGAAAATAAGGAGTATTTGCGAAAACTGATTGACGTTTTTGGGGACGTTTTTTCGATTGTTGTGGAGGTTCGCCATCATTCCTGGCAGTTGAGCGAATCTCTGGAATTTTTGAAGAGGATGAAAACTTCTGTATGCAATCTTGATTATCCCCTCGGCCCGAATTCCTTCGACCTGGACGAAACCATCAGCCCTGACGGATATATGCGTCTTCACGGGCGCAACCGTGAAAAATGGTTTTCCAAATCCACACGGGACGAAATCTATGACTATGTCTATAATCAATCCGAACTTCGAGAGATCTTCGGCCGCATTGAAAAATTGGCCGATCGCTGCCAAACCTATACCGTCATCGCCAACAATCACTATAAAGGGGCCGCCCTGGCCAACGCCCTCGAATTGAAATACCTTCTGACCGGTCTGAAACAGCCCATCCCGGAAGGGCTTTTGCAAAGATATCCTCTTCTGTCAGAAATTGCCCAAAACCCAAACTTGTTTTAATGGCATTGAACTGTCGGAAAAAAAAGACCGCAAAGCAAAACGATACTTTGCGGTCTTCACTGGGTTGTTCATTGTTTTACTGTTCTGTCGGCGTTTCCTGAATCTTGGCGGCCAGTTCAATCAGCATCGCGGCGGCCTGCTCATTGGCTGGATCCTGCGCCGCCTTTGCCAGCGGCTCGGCGGCTTTTTCAATCTGCCCAAGCCCCAGATACTGATAACCGAGCAGTAAGTTATAATCGCCGGCAAAAGGCTCGGCCTGGGCGATCTTTTCGAGGGCCTCGATTTGCGCGATCAGATATTCTTCTTTATCATACAGACCGCGCGGGTAGTAGATCGTCAACTGATCGTCGGGAATAGCCGCCAGAGCAGACCGCAGAACAGCGGCCGCACGGGCGTATTCCTCATTGGCAAACAGGGCCTGGCTGTAGGTAAACGGCAGGATGATATCATCCGGAGAAACCTGAAGGGCCTCCCGAAACTGGGCTGCCGCTTCTGCATACATGCCCGCCTCAAACAGATCTACGGCCTGAGCAAAACACAGGTCCGCAGCTGTTTCAAATTCCGGCTTATCCACTGTGGATATCTTGTCTATATAGCTGCCGGCGTCATATTTGTCGTTGCCGAACGGGTACTTCCAGGCCGCGGGTTCCTCTGTTGCGCTGGGAGCTGCGGGCGCGGTTTGATAGTAGTTATATGTATTATAGGTGTTGTACTCCTTGACGGCTGGGTAAGTATACGGATAAATCACCGTCGGGCCATACCAATAATATGGGTGCCATCCGTACCAGTAATATCGTACATAGCGGTAATCGCTGGGCCACCAGCCGCCCAGACTCACAAAGACATACCGCCGATGATATCGAGGGTAGTAGTAGGTGAAGCCAAAATAGTTGCCATAGGGTACATAGGCAAGCCGCCCGCAGGAATTGAGGGAGAAGGACAGGGAGAAATAGCTTCCGCAGTCCACCCAGCCGCGACTATGACGGACATAGTCATAACCCCTGTGCAAGGTGCGCGGGATATAAGGCAGCGGCTTTTCTTTGGTCACATTGCCGAGCAAAACCACATTATTGCTGCCATTGACGACAACCCGGCTGTCATAATCCTCCGCGCGGCTGATGTGCCGGCCGGAGAAATCCCTGCGGGTCTGCGGCCTGAAATCTCGCCCGACTCGATCCGAATTGCCCCTGCTTTGACTTAGCCCAGCCATTGGGGAGGTTGAGCTTTCTCGGCGAGCGATCCCGGGTCGATGTTCCTCGCGCCCGGAACGATCCTCTGGTCTTCTGCCGCTTCGGTCATCGGACCGGTCGATGCGGGTGACCACATGCGAACGGGTTTTCTCTCTATCTTCTTTTCCGGCATTGGCTTCGGATAGTCTGCCGCCCCGGTAACCTTCACGTATCTGATCGCTTCTTACCCTTTGAGTACGATCTTTCAGATCATCCCGCGAGCGGCCGGCTCTGTCAGAGAATGCCTTATCCGAGTCCTTAGCTGCACTGGTTTGGCCTTCAGGCCGATCTGTGCGGTCTGGGCGAGAAGCCGGCCGGGAAATTCGCTCCGTACGCTCGGCTGGAGCCGTCCGCTCCTTTGATTCTAAACGCGTGTGGTCTGTCCTTGCGCTTTCAGAAACAACAGGGCCGGCTGTTCTTTTTGCTTCCCTTTCCGGCTGCGTCTTCGCAGACGAATCGCTTTTAACCGGCTCGGCAGCATTAGATAGTCTGCCGCTCTTGGAACCATCTCGTATTTGATCGGGGCTTGTCCTTTGAGCACGATCTTTCAGATCATCTCGCGTAAACCGACCGGCTCTGTCAGGGGATGCTTTGTCCGAGTCTTTAGCTGCGTTGGTTTGGCCTTCAGGCCGATCTGTGCGGTTTAGGGGGGAAGCTGGGCGGGAAATTCGCTCTGTACGCTCGACGGGAGCCGTCCGTTCCTTCGGTTCTAAACGCAAGCGGTCGGTCCTTGCGCTTTCAGAAACAACAGGGCTGGGCGTCCTTTTAACTTCTCTTTCCGGTTGTATTTTCGCCGGCGGTTCGATTTTTACCGGCTCGGTCTTCCGAGGGAGGGCTGGAACTGCCCGGTCGATTTTCATCGGTTCGGTTTTTACAGGGGAACTGACAGCGGGTCTCTGAGATCTGGGTTGACTTACCTCTACAGACCTTTGAGCGGGCCGGATCCCCTGATAACCACCGCCTGTTTTCGGAGTCGTTTTTTCAGCAACCCGAACGGTTCTGTCCACTGGGCGAGAAACCCGCGGGGTTGGCACAGCAGCGCTGCCGGACCTTGCTACAGGAGCCGGCCTTGAAGACGGCGCCGAACGAACCGAGGGCTGACTGCGCACGGCCGATTCTGTGCGAGAAAAAGACCGGTCCTGCCTTGGAGAAGAGGCCCGTGAAGAAGAGGCCGGCGGACCGGATTCGTTAGACGCATTTTGCCTGCTCTGTCTTTCCCTTGCCTGAATAGTCCACGGCGTTAGAAGAAAAAACATCACTGCGATGACCCATTTTTTTCTTTTCTTCGTATTCATGGCCATCTCCTTTCTCCGCTTTTTTAATACGTCCTTTTTCTTCTGTGGGTCGAAAGGATTACGACATCCTTTAACCCTTGCTTGTCGATCGAAAAAGTCCTGCAATCTGAATATGTCAATTGGTTTTTTGCCGAATGGCTCCGAGGTACTGATCCAAATAGCGAGACCCGCGATTGCAAATGCGAATCATCACTTCTTTTTCTTCGGGCGTTACATCAATCGCATTCAAAAGAGCATTTAGACGCTCGCCTTGCTGATTCAGAAATCTTCGAATCTCTTGTTTGCCTTTTTCAGTCAGCTTCACAATGGTCACTCTCTGGTTTTGCGGGTTGATTGTCTTGGAGACCATCGCCTTTTCTCTCCACAAACGGGTGATGGTCAGGGAGATCGTACTTTCGCTGACATCCGGCCAAGACTCCGCGATTTCCGAGACCGTCATCGCTTCTCGCTCAAGCAGTTGCTGCAAAATCAGCGCTTCTCGTTCGTTGAGCGAATCCTGGCTGTCCCCTTCCTGCACCGCACGAATAAGACGCATCCGCAAAGTTAACTCATTTATTGCCTTTTCAAATTCAGGTCCCATGGTTCCTTCCGTGAACAGTTCACATTCTGTAAGATCATACGCTCATTATATAACGAATATTTCAAAATGTACAATATTTTTTTATAAAATAGTTTAATTTTTAATATATTATATGAGCCATTGTCTATCTATATTCTATATATCTATGGAAAACTTTATTATGGTTTATACTCAAAGGCCCCTATATCTACATATTTAATCAATCCTGTCCCCGAATTGGGAGTATCTGGATCATCAAATCGCATAATTCGTTCAAGATCGAAAGGCAGGGCATAGGTACTGTCGGCCGCATCGATACAAGGAGAACCGGCAGTTAAATGATAATCCCCGATTTCCGGCGCTTTAAAAAGAGGGTCCTTCATTAAATTGCTTTTTTCCCAAAGAAAATAACCCTCTGTTTCAACGGCAATTTCATCTGCGCCGCCTCTGACATCGCTATGGGAAATCCAGATGACGGGAGGGTAGCCATACGGGTTGGCTTGATTGAGGAATATTTCTGAGCCGAAAACGGCATAGTTTTCCCAGACAATGCTATTGACAAGATTCATTCTGAAATCCTGGTTATTCAAGGCGGGATTTTCCAGAGAATCCTCCAGAAAGATTCCTCCTCCCCGGACGGCCTCGTTTCGCGAAAGAGTGCAGTTGATCAAAGATTGGAAACTTCCCCAGCCATAAACGGCGCCTCCATTGGACGCTTTGTTTTCAAACAAAAGAGAGTTTTGCAATACAATACGATCGATCATGGCCAGCCCTCCTCCCTGCGCTGCCGCATAGTTATCCGAAAAAATACAACCCTCGATAGTCACGGGATTGTGGAGGTCCTCATCTTTTCCTCCAGCGATGGAAAAAACCGCCCCGCCGCTTTCGGAGGCCCGGTTATTTTGAAAAATACAACGGCGAATCGTCGGCTTGATTTCATAAATATAGATCCCGCCTCCTTCCAGCGGAGGCAACTGCTTGAGGAAATCTTCCCCCGCCATTCCATGCTGAATCGTCAACCCTTCAATCACCGGATCTTTCGCATCCTGCAATTCATACAGCCGAAAGCCCCGATGGGGATCTTCCAGAGTACCCTGGCAGTCCAGAATGCAATTTTTCGGGCCATTTCGACTTTTGAGCGTAATGGCCTTTCCATAGAATCGGAGGTCTCGATTGCCCGGCCCGGTATAAAGCCCGTCCTCGACGAGAACGGTTTCACCGCTGTGGGCCGCCAGCAGCGCCGATTGGATTGTCGGGTATTTTTCCGGCACAGAAAAAACGCCGGAGACATATACGCGGACAAAGAGGAATCGGCCATCATTGACCGCCTGGGGGGATTGCACCTGAAGGATCGCCAGATAACTGCCCGCGGTAAGATTTGAAGGATCAACGCGGACGCTGAACTCCTGATTCTGGGGCCATTGGCCGGCGGCCGGTTCGATCCGGATCCAGTCCTCGCCGCTGAACAGGGACCACTGCATCGGGGTTTTTTTGCCGCCGTTGACAATCCCAACCGTTTGGCCGCCGCTGAGCGGTCCTCCGGCCCTGCACTCAAAATAAAGGGCTTCCCGTGAGAGACCGATCACCGGCTCAGAGCTATTGTACTCCAGCGCTCCAATATCCGGCCCGCTGCCGATCCATCGCGACCCCTCCTCAAAATCCCACTCCGGCAAACCCAGCAACGGAGATTTTGAGGCGGTGTTGATGCCGGGGGAGATGGAAGACATATGATAATCATCCGCTAAAAGAAATTGGGGATCTTTTAAGAGAATACCTTTTCCAAAATTCAATTTTGTATATAGATTGAACAGAAAATGCTTCAAGCCAATTTTAACAGCGCTGCCGGCGATATATAGTTCGGCTCGCTGATTCTCGATGCACCAATACGGCCATTTGTCCCGATATCGAGTGCACCAGCCGGAGACCTGAATGTCCTGACCAAAATATTTAACGGTCCGATTGCCTGAGATGATGCTGTTTTCAATTCGAGTTCGGCCGGCCATCAGCGCCACACCGCCGCCGCTGACATCCCACTGAGGACTGTTGGATTGATTGCCTGTCACAGTGCAATGCAGCAGATTGGCCTCAGCGTTCAGCATCCAGAGGCCTCCGCCGCTGGATTGGGCCGTATTTTTGCAGATCAGGGTATTGATAAAATCCGCCTGTCCTTCATCCACCCCGACCCCGCCGCCGAGGGTTGCCTGATTTTCCCGGAAAAGACATTGTTCAATGCGTGCCGTGCAGTTCCCCAGATACAATCCGCCGCCATAGGAGAAGCCCGCCCCGCCGAACTTCGGATAATGCATCGCCTGATTATTCAAAAAGAAACATCGCCGCAAGTCCACCTGCCCGGAGGCAATCAGGCCTCCGCCTTCGGCAAAGAGATTAACTGAAGAATTGGAAACAAAGGCGCAATAATCAGCGGAAAGGCCTCCAAAGCAGGCCGCTGCTCCTCCCCAGCCGGACTGATTGGCAAAAAATTGGCAGTTCTCCAATAGAATCTGTCCCCGGACGCTTTGGCAGTACAATCCGCCGCCGTAAGTATCCGAATAATTCTCGATAAATCGGCAATTTCGCACGGTCGGCGTGCTGTTAAGGCAGTACATTCCGCCTCCCAGTTCATTGCCCCATCGATAATCCGGATCATAATCAATCTGCGCCCAACCATTGCGGATCGTAAAGCCGTCGACAATCGAACGGTTATCTTCGCCGTGCACAAAAACAAAACCGCGTCCCCTGGCCCGACAGTCAAGGACACATTTGTCCGGCCCGTTTTCGCTGCGGACTATGATATTTTCGCCGTAGAAATTTAGGTTGTAATTTCCCGGTCCGCTGTAGGTTCCATCGGCCACAATTACCTGATCGCCTTCCCAGGCCCGGTCAATGGCCTCCTGAATGGTCACAAATTCCTGCGGCACACGAAGGCAACCCCAGGGCGCGGCAGTCGTAAATGAAAAGCAGTAACCGTTTTGATTTTCAAGGGTGGTGTTTCCAACCGAATCGGTACATTCTAACAGAAAATAATACGTTTGGTTTGGCTGAAATCCGCGTACTATGAATTCGTGCTTTTTCTGAAAGTTCTTTTGGACCTGTTCAATCGGAAACGGCCCAGCGCACGCCTGTCCGATGCGCACCCGCCCGCGGAAGGGTTCATCCGCCTCCACCGTGATCACAACGCGAGGTCCGGGCGCATAGATATCCAAAGAATGGATTGCAGGCCCCTGGCAATCCGCCTCGGCCGTATCTGAAATCCAGACATTCTCCCCTGCATCCAGATAGGACACCCAAATCGTTTCTCCATGGCCAATTTGCAGTTTTCCATCCGAAAGAACTACCCCCTTGCCGGAGGTCTGCAAGGCGCCTCGAAATACAAACGAACCGGAATCTACAGGCGCCAGAAAGACGGTTTCCCTGTCTCCCCCTTCCGCCATAAGAACAACCTCTGCATACTCGGCGCCTGCGGCATCCCGGTCAATCACTGTGATCGAAATTGTGTCTGCGCAGGAGTAAACCGACCGATCCAGATAGACGATCCCTTTGCCGGCGGCTACCTGTGCCATAAATCCTGCATCCAGCCGTCTGCCGATTGTCGCGAATTTCCTCCAGTCGCGCAGAAGGATCTATTGACAAAAACAAGGCGCAAGCCCCGGAAACCAGCGGGCAGGCCATCGAGGTTCCGGAGGCAACCACAGTAAAATCATCATACACCGGCCCCAGGGCAGTGCCCTTGGCCCGCAAAGACAGGATATCCACTCCAGGGGCGGCAATGTCAATGAGTCGCCCGTAATTAGAAAAAGACGCCTTTCGGTCGCGCGAATCCGAAGCCGCTACGGCCAGCGTCAGAGGATGGTTGGCGGGCGAATAATAGGCCACATCGTCATTGTCATTGCCGGCTGAAAAGACCACAATGCAGCCCATTGAAACAGCGTATTCGATGGCTTCCTCCAGAAGCGGGCTGGACGGGCTTCGCCCGGAAGGTCCCCAGGAACAGCTGATTACATCGGCTCCGTTATCGGCCGCATAGATCAGGGCGGCAAATGCCGCTTCATCCGTCGCCAGCGGAAAGATCTTCAGGGCCATTAATTGCGCAATCCAGGACAGGCCGGTTATGTCAAGATTGTTATTGCCGCAGGCGGCAATAATCCCCCCGCAATGCGTGCCGTGCCCCATATAATCCGAAGGATCGGCATCTTGATCCGAAAAGTCGTATCCATGCACATCGTCTATATAGCCGTTGCCGTCGTCGTCAATGCCGTTACCGGGTATCTCGCCGGTATTGATCCACAGATTTGCCTGCAAGTCCCGGTGGGTCAGATCCAGACCGGTATCAATCACCGCCACGACAATGGACGGATCTCCGGTATGAAGCGCCCAGGCCGCTGATGCCTTGATGTCGCTGCCGGCAGAACCCGCATAACCGGGGGGATAAGCCTGTCCGGTATTTTCGAGAGCCCACTGAAGCGGATATAACGGATCATTGGGAACATGCAGCTGATAGGTTCTATTGATTTGCGCCGCCTCTACTCCGCTTTGATCTGACAACTCCTTCACTGCTTCTGTTAAGGTTTGCCCTTCGCCGATTTCCAGATCAATTCGGTACGTGCGGCCCGGCTGCGGAATTGCCGGGACCGCTCGGACCCGGCTTAAGCGGGCCAGAAGTTTTGTCTCTTTTGATGTTCGTCTTTGAGATGAGTTTTTCAGCAGCCGCTGAACGGCTGTGCGGCCCTGGCCGGCCGACCCATCCAGAACCCGACGAATTGCGGATACTTTATATTTGGACGACCAGCCGCTGAAAAAATCTGACGGCTTGGTTTGTTTGCCCGCCTGTCTGCCTATTTTGAACTGCCGGTCGATCTTGTCGGCCGTCACACTATCCACTTTAACAAGAATCGAATTGCCGGAGAAGGCAGGGCCGCCGGTAATAAGCAAGGAATCGCCGGACGGCGCTTCGGGCAAAGGAATCTTCATACGAGCCAGCACATAATCCTGAGTCTGGATTTTAAGCTGATCCTGACGGATGACCGAGGGATCCTGGTTTCCATTGGAGGTAATAACTGCAAAAACCTGACCTGTATATAAAATAAATACAAGGATCAGTAGTCGGTGAAAAACTGACATTTTCGCAATGCGAATCACCCAGCCGTTTGCTCTGTACTTCATCCAGACCCTCCCGTCAAAAAAACCGTCTTTTCTGTGATTGTATCAGAACGCTTCGGCAGATGCAAAATCGGATTTTTAGTTTGAAAGGATGCTGATTGGTTCTTTGAAATGGGCCGGGGTGGATTCGAACCACCGTAGGCGCCAGCCAATGGATTTACAGTCCATCCCCTTTAGCCACTCGGGCACCGACCCAAAACCGTCAGTCTATCGTTTTTTTTTTGTTTTTCAACAGAAAATCAATCTGTTTCCTGAAAAATCGAATATTTTCGACTAAATTCAAAAAAAGCCCATCCAAGAGATGGGCTTTTTCAAGTCGATATATTCGGTCTGGATTACCACTTTCCGCTCTTTCTTTTTTCCGCTTTGGGGTGCTCCTTCAGACAGGCCTCCGTCTTGAGCAGTTCCTCATCCGGCAGTGCATAGGGTTTGAGTTTGCCGCTCATATAAGCATCGTAGCCAGACAAATCCATAAGCCCGTGCCCACTGTAATTAAAAAGGATCACTTTCTGCTTGCCTTCTTCTTTGGCTTTCTTGGCTTGCTGAATAGCACAAGCGATGGCGTGGGAAGTTTCCGGTGCGCAGATAAAGCCCTCCGTGCGCGCCCAGGTCAGAGCCGCTTCATAGCATTCGACCTGATCAATCGACTGCGGCTTAAACAAACCCTCCACGACACACTGGCAGACCAGCGGAGCCATTCCATGATACCGCAGCCCTCCGGCATGAATGGGCGGCGGAACAAACGCATGACCCAGTGTATACATCGCCAGCAGCGGAGTCATACAGGCAATATCGCCGTAATCGTAGGCGAACGGTCCTCGGGTCAGCGTCGGGCAGGCGG
>JAKJEN010000033.1:12176-19934 GCA_022705405.1 Planctomycetota bacterium
GGCACAACCGATGACCACATCCGGCAGTTTCTCGCCGATGCTCTTTAACTGGGCTTTGGCCTCCAGCCCGATGATGGACTGATGCATAAGGACGTGATTGAGCACGCTGCCCAGCGAATAGCGGGTCTTGCCGGTTTTGTCGCTGACGGCCTGCTCGATGGCCTCGGAAATCGCGATGCCCAGACTGCCGGGCGTATCGGGCGTTTCCTGAAGGATTTTTCGGCCGGCGTTGGTCTCATTGCTGGGGCTGGCGACACAGTTGGCCCCCCAGACCTGCATCATCAATTTGCGGAAGGGCTTTTGATCAAAACTGATGCGCACCATAAAGACCTTGCATTCCAGGCCGATCAGTTTGCAGGCGAAAGCGAGGGCCGAACCCCACTGGCCGGCTCCGGTCTCAGTGGTCAGCCGCTGGATGCCGAATTGTTTGTTATACCAGGCCTGCGCGACAGCCGTATTGGGCTTGTGGCTGCCGGGCGGGCTTACGCTTTCATCTTTATAGTAAATCTTGGCCGGAGTGCCCAGGAAGCGTTCGAGCCGTTCGGCACGGCGGAGCGGGGCAGGACGCCACTGATATAAAATATCCAGAATCTCCTCGGGAATATCAATCCACCGCTGCGTGCTGACCTCCTGTTCGATCAGATTCATTGGAAATACCGGCGCCAGCATCTCCGGACTGATGGGCTTGCCGTCAGGAGTCAGCGGCGGCAGCAGCGGGGTCGGCAAATCGGCGGCAATATTATACCACTTCTTCGGGATGTCTTTTTCCTGCAACAAAATCTTTCGGGTCATTTTTTTCTCCTCTGGCTAAGATATCGTTTGGTTACGGATCCGGGTTTTTTGAGAATTTTGGATCCGCGTGTTATTTTGCACAGACTGATTTTCAAATCAAAAGCGATCTGTCTTTGAGTATGGCCTTCTTTCAGCCGCCGCATCAACTCCCAACGCAAGGCCAGGTCGTGGTATTCGCGGAGGGTCAGGATCTCGCGAAGGAAGGATTCCATTTCGCGGGGGCTATCAATTCGGCAGAGCGTTTTGATAATCCCTTTAATTCCCGATATTCCAGGTTTTGTTTTGTTCTTGGTCATAGAAACAATATAGATTCTACGGAAAGAAATGTAAAGAAGAATCCGCAGAATATCGGAAAATACTGTTTTGCAAACGTATCGTCCAATTTTTTGGGGGACGATGGGAGATTCTTTTTCGGTTTGGTTTCATCCGCACAGCCGATTGAAGAATCTTCCAAATGCGTTACAATAGGCGAATCAATACAATCGGCCCACAAAACGGCCGGGGAGAATCGGAATGGAATCATTGCGGGAAAAACAGGGGTATATCTGCGACATGGACGGAGTATTGTACCACGGGAGCAAACTGCTGCCGGGGGCGAAAAAGTTTGTGGACTGGCTAAAACGCCGGGGCAAACAGTACCTGTTTCTGACCAATTCCTCCTCGCGTACGCCGGAGGAACTAAGCGGCAAACTGGCGGCCATGGGGATCCAGGTAGCGCCCGAACATTTTATGACCAGCGGCATCGCGACGGCCGGCTTTTTGGCCGCCCAGAATCCCGGCGGCAGCGCTTATGTCATCGGCGATAACGGGATTCGGCAGGCCCTGCTGGAAAATGGTTTTCGCCTTGTGGACAAAGCCCCGGATTATGTCGTGGTCGGCGAGACGGAAACATACGACTACCGGCAGATTGAAAAAGCGATCAACCTGGTACTCGGCGGGGCCAAACTGATCGGCACCAACCCCGATGTCAGCGGGCCGGTGGAGGAGGGGATCGCGCCGGCCTGTCGGGCGCTGATTGCGCCGATTGAGATGGTCTCCGATCGACAGGCGTATTTTATCGGCAAGCCCAATCCGCTGATTATGCGGCATTCGCTCAAGCGCATCGGCCGACGCCGGGAGGAAACGCTGATTATCGGAGACCGGATGGATACGGACATCATCGCCGGGATTGAATCGGAGATCGAGACGGTTCTGGCTCTCAGCGGAATCACCAAGGAAAAGGATATCCACAGATACTCCTACCGGCCGACTTATGTCCTCGGCGGAGTAGGAGATATCCCGGAACCGGATTAAAACTTTCTCATCAGATTAGAGATTGAGGACATTTATTCTTGACAAATTAACCTATATTGAGAATATCTATTCAAAAAGAGAAACCAAAGTATAATCATTGAGATTAGGTAAACTATGGCTACCAAACATTTTATGCTTGTCTCGAAAGAGAAAAATAAATACGCCGAAATTGATCTGCATCGCGTAGTCAATGGGGCTTTTCACACTGATATTCATAATTGGTTATTTCCGCAAATCATAGATTTTATAAAACAAAGCAACGCAAAAATTATCCTTGATCCGTTTGCTGGAAAAGGGGACATTCTTAAAGCATGTGCAACTATCGGATATGAAAACACAATTGGATTTGATATCAATAGTGAATTGGACTGGAAAATTAATGATAGTCTTAAGAAAATACCTAAAATTGACAATGCAATCATAATAACAAATCCTCCATACCTTGCAAAACATAGCGCAAAAAGAAAACGAGTATTTGATAAAGTCAAAGAACATTATGCCTACGGAAGAGACGATTTATATCAAGTCGCTTTAGACAGGTGCCTCGAAGCATATGATTATGTAATCGCAATTATTCCTGAAACTTTTTTAAATAGCTCATATCCAAAAGATCGTCTATATATATACACAATTGTTGAGGAAAAGATTTTTACGGGCACCGATTGTCCAGTATGCATTGCTTCTTTTGGCCCAAAACCAAATAAGTATAGCGGAAATTTTGAAATCTATAAAAATTCAAAACATATAGGCGACTTCCAAAAATTAAGACGATATATATTAAATCCAAACAATTCGATAAAAATATACTTTAACGACAAAGACGGGCAAATTGCCCTTAAGGCAGTAGACGGCCAAAGAGCAACTGATCAAATAAGATTTCTCAACAGCAACGATTTTTACTACAAAAAAGACAATATAAAAGTCAGTTCAAGATTAATGACCTATATAAGGGTTGACAATATTAAAAATTTAGACGTTATGAAGATAATAAACGAATGTAATAATATTTTAAACGAATACAGAAGTAAAACCCACAATATTTTTCTTTCCCCATTTAAAGGCAACAACTCAAAGGGAAAAAGAAGGAGACGTCTAGATTATTTAACAGCAAGAGCAATCATAGAAAAGTCCATTGAAAAAGACAAGGGCAACACAAAAGCAAAACAACTTGTGTTATGGAGTTAAAAAATGAACTTCAATTTGGATGTACTCGATTTTTCAAGAAAGCACCCTGAACCCTATGTAGATAACGCATATGAAAAAGAATATTTCATAATAACGAAAGATAACAATAGCACCAATAGACTTATTGAAGCAAATAACCAAATTATCAAATGCATAACTGCTTTTGAAATTAATAATACGACAAACAATTCGTCGGCAAACAAAAAAATCGTAGATAGAATAGTAGAATTACTCGACACACCTAATATTAATAATTCAGAGTTTACGAGTTATTGGGAAGTAAATGATATCTCCTTCAGCATGTATAGACATTTTAATAGACAAGAAAAGATAGTATTTTTAAACAATTTGCTTCCTAAGTATATAGAAAAAAGACACTTAGCTTATACTTCACACGGGTATACACCAACAACACTGCAAGTAAAAGCAGATTCTTTTGCACATAAAAGGTCTGGTGAACTAGGCCTAAAAAAAGTTAAATATCTCTTTCAAAAGTTTAAGTTTAATCTACATACTGGTTCAGCCGATGATTTTCTTGTAAACAACAATATATACTTATTTTCTGATAAACGTGGGAAAAAAGTCTTTGATAACATCAAAAAAAAGATAAAAATCAATTTTGAATGGCAAAAAAATCACAAAGGGAAAAGGCCAGACTTTATCTTCAGGATTAACAATCAAATATTCATTCTTGAGCATAAGCATATGAAAGAAGGCGGTGGCGGACAAGACAAACAAATTGTCGAAGTGTCTTCTTTTATAAACTACACGGAGCATAATGTTTCTTATGTGGCTTTCTTAGATGGTATTTATTTTAACAAATTGTTTTTACAAAATAATCAAGGTGTAGTTGCAGAGCAGCAAAAACAAATAATAGAAGCACTTCAAAAAAATCCCAATAATTATTTTTTGAACACGAAAGGTTTTTGTTATTTTTTAAAAAATATAGAAAAGGTAAAATTAAAATAACTATGTGAAATATGGATTATGGACTATAAAACAAACTCAAAATACATAGAAGCACGCAATACTTTGGAAGAAAAACTAAAGCCAATCTTTGATCAAATTGTTTCTGATTATAGATTTTCTGCAACTGTCAGATATAGCAGACCATATGTTTCCTATATAGTACTAGCTGATATGGTACGTGCAGGTTGGAGATGTATCGACGAAAAGAACAAATAGTAGCAAGTACACCAAAAAACTCGCCTTTAATATAGGCAAAATAAGACCATAAATAACTATATTCCTTTGTTAAAAAATTAAAAATTGTTCTTGATCGGGAAATGGAAATCCGATATACTTGTTACTATGAATAGTATCATTACAGGTTGTTTCGGGTATTGGCGGCGCCGCTGGCAAATTTAGGCCGGCGGTCGGCGGCACGTCTCTTTTCATAGTAACAATCCTTTACGTCGCGACCCAGGCATAAAAGGGGTCGCGTTTTTTATTCCCCTAAAAAGAAAAAAGAGAACTTTTTATCAGGAAACAAAAATGATTGACTATAAAACACGCATCGAACAGGCCAAACCGGGTCAGATTATCCCGATGGTT
Source organism: Planctomycetota bacterium (assembly GCA_022705405.1). Classification (GTDB taxonomy): domain Bacteria; phylum Planctomycetota; class Phycisphaerae; order Sedimentisphaerales; family Anaerohalosphaeraceae; genus JAHDQI01. Next base: position 17,001 of record JAKJEN010000033.1, read on the forward strand.
CGAGAGATTGAACTTTCCTGTCCGGTAGAGTTTTTCGCCCGGATCAGCGATTACGGCCGCGCGCAGCACTGTTGTTTGCTCGAATCCCGCGATTATCTATCGGAGGCCAAAGGCAACGAACTGACCTTCGGTACGGCCGCTCCCGCCCTGTATCTGTCCGGCCGAGGCGACACATTCGAAATCCGCGCCCTAAGCCAAACCGGACGGAGAATGATCCGCTATCTGGCCGAACAACGGCAACGGTTTGCTTTCTGCCGGACGATAGATTTTGGATCCGAGGCCATCACCGGCACAATTCTCCGCAATGCCCAAAAAACCGACGAGCAGTCGCGGCTGAAAAGCGTTTGTCAGATGGATGTGATCCGCGCAGCGGCCTTTGCCTTTGAACTGGCCAGCCCGCCCTTCCGCGTGACTTGCGGGCTGCTGGGCGCGATCAGTTATGATTTTATCGACCAGTTTGAGTCCCTGCCGTCCAATCAGCAGGATCCGCTGGGCAATCCGGATTACGAACTGTACTTTGCCGATAACATCTTTCTGATGGATCACAACCAGGGCAAGGGCTACTTGGTCGTCAACGCAATTATCACCAACGGCGACCGACAGGCGATCTACGAGGAGTCCATGGAGCGGTTCGATCAATATATGCACCAGATCCAGACCGAACGCCCGCAGGCCAGGCCCTGCGAGGGCCCTTTGCCGCCGGCCGACACCGATACTTCGCCGGCCGAATACGAGACCATGGTCCGCACAGCCAAGCAGCATATCACAGACGGAAATGTTTTTCAGATCGTTCTCAGCCGAACCCTATCGGAACCCTGTCCCGCCGAGCCGCTGGATGTGTACCGACGCTTGCGGACGCTGAATCCTTCGCCGTATATGTTTTATCTGCATACGGAGAATACCCATCTGATCGGAGCCAGTCCGGAACTGAACCTGCGAGTCAGCGGCAAAAAGGACCGAATCGTCCAGATTAGACCGATCGCCGGAACCAAGCCGCGCGGATGGGTCGCCGGAGCGATTGACCCGGAAACGGACATGCGATATGAGGCCGAACTGAATTTGGATCACAAAGAACTGGCCGAGCACATGATGCTGGTGGACCTGGCGCGAAATGACATTGCACGAGTCTCCATCCCCGGCTCGCGGCTGGTCAACGAAATGCTCACTGTGGAACGATATGAATCGGTTATGCACCTGGTAAGCAACGTGCGGGGCAAACTGCGGCCGGATCTGGACGCCCTCAGCGCATACCTTGCCACGATGAACATGGGCACGCTTACCGGAGCGCCCAAGATCGAAGCAATGAAGATCATTCGTCTCCTGGAAAAAAACAAGCGCGGCTATTACGGCGGGGCCGTGATGTACCTGACTGTGGACGGCCAGTTTGACAGCTGCATTACCATCCGCAGTCTGCAGATCCGCAACCGAACGGCCTATATTCGCGTTGGGGCCGGAATTGTACACGACAGCATCCCTGCCGCAGAATTTCAGGAAACCCAGCACAAAGCCCAGTCCTGTCTTAAGGCCATCCGCAGTGCCTCTGCGCCAAAAGCCGTCAATTCAACCGTCTGAATGAGGAGAATCCATGGATCCTGCATGCGTTTTGTTTATCGATAACTTTGACTCTTTTACATACAACCTTGTGGATGAGTTTGCCAAGCGCAAATGCTCTACGCTGGTCTATCGAGCCGATACGTCGCTGGAGGACCTGGCAAGGGCTGCCGAAAAGTTCAGACCGAACCTGCTTGTGATTTCTCCGGGGCCGGGCGATCCCTCAACGGCAGGAATTACGCTGCACGCTGTGGACTATTTCAAGGAACGGATTCCGATCTTCGGGGTCTGCCTCGGGTACCTTGCCATCGTGCAGCATTTCGGCGGCAGAATCGCTCATGCTCCTTGTGTGATGCACGGCAAAACCTCGCGCGTCAGCCATAACGGCAAAGGTCTTTTTGAGGGCCTTGAAAATCCCCTGCACGCAGGCCGCTACCACAGTCTGTGCGCAGCCGCCCTGCCGGAATGCCTGGAGGAAACGGCGTCGTTCGAGGGCGTCATGATGGGCATTCAACACCGACAGCAGCCGATTTTCGGCGTCCAGTTTCACCCTGAAAGCATTCTGACGCCCACCGGCGGAAAGATCATCGAAAATATGCTGCGGATCGTTCAGGAACAGAAAAACAGAAAACTTTAGGATGAGGACAGACAGAGATGACCAAAATTACTGAATATCTGAAAATCATTTTGGAAGGCAAGGATCTGACCTATGAGCAGGCCAGCCAGCTGCTGGACACGATCTTTAAGGGCCAGGTGGCCGAGGTGCAGATTGCCGCGTTTCTGGCGGCTATGCGGGTCAAAAAGGCCTCCGTCGGCGAACTGTCGGGGCTGGCCAGCTCTCTTCGCCGGCACGCGGTGCCGGTGACAACGGGGCTGGACAACCTGGTGGATACCTGCGGAACCGGCGGAGCGGCCCTGAAGACCTTTAATATCTCCACGGCCGCGGCGATTGTTGCCGCCGGAGCGGGCGTGTATGTAGCCAAACACGGCAATCGGGGCATTACCAGCGGCTGCGGTTCGGCCGACGTGCTGGCAGCGCTGGGCGTTAACATCGAGCCGGGCCCGCAAAAGGTCGCCCAGTGCATTCATCAGGCCCATATCGGATTTATGTTCGCCCCGAAATTTCATCCGGCGATGAGACATGTGCAGCCCATACGAAAATCGCTGGACTTTCAGACCGCATTTAATATCCTCGGCCCGCTGGCCAATCCCGCCGGAGCACACGCCCAAGTGATGGGGGTCGGCGATCCGACGCTGATGTCCCGGATTGCCGAAACGCTCAAGGTCCTTGGCCTGCGGAGGGCTATGGTAGTTCACAGCAACGGGCTGGATGAGATCAGCACGATGGGACCAACCCAGATCATCCAATTGCATGAAGACGGA
>JAKJEN010000034.1:0-3217 GCA_022705405.1 Planctomycetota bacterium
CGGAAGAACCGCGTCGCGGCAAGCGGCCTCGTCCGGCGCCGCGCGGGCGGTTTGACACCCCGATTTCAGAACCCCTGATGGTTGTGCCGGAAGAAGCGCCGGTCGCCGGGGGCAAAAAGGCCAAAGATAAAACGCATGGTCGCCGCAAGCGCCGGGGGGAAGAAGAAGCGCCTGCGCTGCGCAGCGATAAGCGCCTGCGGGCGCGCGACTTGGAGGAGCGTCGCGCTCGATTGGCGGCCGCCCAGGGAGAATCCTTCCGTGCCCGGCCGATCCGTCGAATTGAAACCAAGGCCAAGGGCGAAGAGTCCGCGGCGGTTATCGAGCGTCCGAGCCGGGCCGTGGTGACCGAGCCGATTCTGGTCAAGGATCTTTCGGCGGCTCTGGCAGTTAAGACCGGCGAATTGATTGCCAAATTGATGTCGCAGGGGATTATGGCCACAGCCAATCAATCGATCTCGGTGGAAACGGCCATACTGCTGGCGATGGAGTTTGGGACGGAACTGATCGTAGAGCGCAAGCGCACGGTCCTGGAGCAGTTGGAAAAAGAGTTTCAGCAGCGGGAGCGGGCGCATCTGGAAAAGCGTCCTCCGGTGGTGACAATGCTGGGTCATGTGGACCACGGCAAGACCAGTTTGCTGGATCGGATTCGCAAGACCAGTGTGGCCTCCGGCGAGGCCGGCGGCATTACCCAGCATATCGGATCGTATCAGGTGGATCTAAAGGGCAAGAAGATTACGTTTCTGGATACGCCGGGTCATGAGGCGTTTACGTCGATGCGGGCCAGGGGTGCCAATATGACCGATGTGGTTGTGCTGGTGGTGGCGGCCGACGACGGCGTTATGCCGCAGACGGCGGAGGCGATTGATCATGCCAAGGCCGCCGGCGTGGAGATTCTGGTGGCCCTGAATAAGATGGATCTGCCGGGGGTGGATTTAAACCGGGTGTACGGGCAGCTGGCTGAACACGGACTGACGCCGGCTGAGTGGAGCGGCAATACGGAGATCGTCAAAACCAGCGCCTTGACCGGACAGGGCATCGAGGATCTGCTGGAGCATCTGGATTTTATTGCCGAATTGAAGAATTATCAGGCGGATCCGACCATACCGGCGACCGGATGGGTGGTGGAAGCTAAAATGACCACCAGCCGCGGCGCGGTGGCGACTTTGCTGATCAAGGAAGGGCAGCTGAACAAGGGCGATATAGTGCTTGCCGGCGGCGCTTACGGTCGAGTTCGAACGATTACGGACAGTTGGGGCCGCAGCATCAAAAAAGCCACTCCGTCGATGCCGGTGGAGATATCGGGACTGGACGGGGTGCCACATGCGGGCGATAAATTTTACTGTTTGTCGGATATCAATGCGGCCAAGGACGCGGCCGAGGAGATCCGTTCGGTCAGTCGGGAAGAATCGCTGGCGCGGCGCTCTCAGGTGACTTTGGACAACCTGTTCAGCCAGATCGAGGCCGGCCAGGTCAAGGAACTGAACCTGATCGTACGGGCCGACGTGCAGGGTTCTGTGGACGTGCTGACCAAGTACCTGACGGAACTGAGTACGCCGGAGGTGAAACTGAAAATAATTCACACCGGCGTCGGCGGAATCACTGAAGGCGATGTTGTGCTGGCAGAGGCCTCCGTTGCGATTATCATCGGTTTTAATGTTGTGCCGGAGGATCGAGTCCGGCAGATTGCTGAGGCGTCGCACGTGGACATTCGGCTGTACAGCATCATTTACCGGATCACCGAGGATCTGAAAGCGGCGATGCAGGGGATCCTTGAGCCGGATCTGCAGGAAAAGACCATCGGACGGTTGGTGGTTCGCAACACCTTCCGGGTCTCGGCTATCGGAACGATTGCCGGCTGCTTTGTAGAAAGCGGCGTGGTGACGAAAAACGCCAAACTTCGGCTGATCCGCAACAACGTGATTTTAAAAGATGCCTGCTCAATTGAGTCGCTCAAGCATTTCAAGGACGATGTGCGGGAGGTTAAGGCAGGTTTGGAATGCGGGGTGAAGATCGCCGGATTTGACGATGTCAAAATTGACGATGTACTGGAAGTCTTTGAAGTGGTGGAAGTAGCCCGCAAATTATAGCCGAGGCAGACCGGCCCAAAGGCGGGACTGCCAGCGAGGATGGGATGTCAGTTCGCAGACTGGAAAAGATAGCGCGTGTGATTCAGGAATCGGTCAGCACGACCCTGCTGACGCGGCTGAGCGATCCGCGCATTCAGGGCCTGGTGACCGTGACGGAGGTGGAGGTTTCGCCGGATCTGAGACAGGCCACAGTGTTTTTAAGCGTCTTAAGCGCAGATGAAGCGACTCAGCGCCGGACGCTGGCGGCGATTCAGCACGCCGCCGGCGTGTTTCAGACCTGTCTTGGAAAGGCGATGACCTGTCGATACGTGCCGCATCTGCGGTTTGAAGCAGATCGAAAACTTCATAATACCCTTCAGACCCTGCAATTAATTGAGCAGGTCCGTAAAGAATGGGATCCGCAGGATCCCCCGGATGGTCCGGAATACCCGGATGCCAAGGATGATCAGGCATGAAAAACAGCAAAGACTACAGCGAAAAGATCAAAAAACTGTATCGTTCCTGGAAGAAAAATAAAAGCGTCGATCTGACCGCAGCGGTCTATGAGGAGCCGCTGGAAGCGCTGGTTGCGGCGCTGATCAGCGAAAGGTATCCGGACGCGGAGGCCCGCAGGATCTATAAGCGCGCGCAAAGTCATTTTACCGATCTGAATGATCTGCGGGTCTCGCGGACCGAGGAGATCATTGAAGTATTGGGCGATCACAGCCAGTCGGCCCAGACCATCTCCCAAAATCTGACCCGAATTCTCAATCAGGTCTTTGACCGTTATGATACGATGAGTCTGATCTCGTTGAAGGCGATGGGCAAACGGCAGGGCCGCAAGGAAATCGAGGCCCTGGACGGCATCAGCCGTTTTGCGGTCGATTATTGTTTTCTAACAGCGCTGGGGGGACATGCGGTTCCGCTGACCGAGTCGATGCGGGCGCTGCTGGTCAGAGAAGAGTTAATCCATCCGGAGGCCACGGAAGAAGAGGTTCACGGATTTCTGGAGCGGCAGATTCCGGCTGCGGAGGCATGGGCTTTTTATACGCTTCTTCGCGCCGCCGGAGAAGGAATTCTGTCAACCGCTTCGGTTTCGCAGCCGGCGGCAAAGCCCTCCAGAAAACCGGCCGTCAAAAAACCGGCCGCCA
>JAKJEN010000034.1:3227-19671 GCA_022705405.1 Planctomycetota bacterium
AGGAAAGCCGCCGTTAAGACAAAAACCGCCCGTAAATCGCTGCCGAAAAAGTAGCCATTGACCGGCGAATGAGAAAGGAAGATACGTGTCCGAATCGATATTAAAACTGGGAATTCCCAAAGGCAGCCTTCAGAATGCCACCGTGAATTTGTTTGAACGGGCCGGATTCAATATCTTCGGCGCCGACCGCAGCTATTTTCCGCAGATAGACGATCCGCAGATTCATTTGATCCTTCTGCGGGCTCAGGAAATGAGCCGGTATGTAGAGGCCGGAGTGTTGGATGCGGGTTTTACCGGTTACGACTGGATTATGGAAAATAATTCCAAGGTTCACGAGGTATGTCCGCTGCAGTACAGCAAGGCCACAGCATCCTCGGCCCGATGGGTTCTGGCGGTGCCCAATGAGTCCAAGGTAAAGAAGGCCGAAGATCTGGAGGGAGGGATAATTGCAACGGAATTGGTGGATGTGACGCGCCGTTATTTTAAAAAGAAAAAAGTGAATGTGAAAGTGGAGTTCAGCTGGGGAGCCACGGAGGTCAAAGCGCGACTGGTGGATGCGATCGTGGAATTGACAGAGACCGGATCTTCGCTGCGAGCCAATAGTCTTCGCATTGTGGATACGATTTTAACCTCGACGACGCGATTTATCGCCAATCGGCAGGCGTGGAAGGATTCATTTAAAAAACAAAAGATCGAGAGCATCGCTATCCTGCTGAATGCCGCCATTGACGCCAAGACGATGGTCGGGATGAAGATGAATGTGCTGAAGCGGAATCTGGCGGCGGTGCTGGATCTTTTGCCTTCCGCAAAAAGCCCCACCGTCTCGCCGCTGGCCGATTCGGAATATGTCGCGGTGGAAATCGTGGTGGAAGAGAAAGTCGAACGGGAACTGATTCCGCCGCTGAAGCGCGCAGGCGCATCGGGGATCATAACTTACTCGCTCAATAAGGTAATTCACTGATCGGGCAGCGATCCGATAGATGAACCCGGGAGGATAATTCGATGGCAGGACATTCGCACTGGGCAGGAATAAAACATAAAAAAGCGGCCAATGACGCCAAGCGGGGGAAAATCTGGAGCAAAATTGCGCGCATGATTATCGTGGCGGCCAAGAACGGCGGGGGCGATCCGGACGCCAACCTGTCGCTGCGGTATGCCATCGACAAGGCCAAGGCCGCCAATATGCCCAAGGATACGATTGAAAAAGCCGTTAAAAAGGGCACCGGCGAAACCGGCGGGGTTCACTATGACACGGTGCTGTATGAAGGATATGCCGCCGGCGGCATTGCGGTGATGGTCGAGGGACTGACGGACAACCGCAACCGTACCGGGCCGGAGATCAAAAAGATCTTTGAAAAACGCGGCGGCTCGCTGGGGGCCAGCGGCTGTGTGAGCTGGATGTTCAGCAAAAAAGGCGTGCTGATCGTGCAGGCCGGGACTGTCGGAGAGGATGAATTGATGGAAATTGCCCTCTCTGCGGGCGCTGATGATATGCAGAATACCGGTTCAGATTTTGAGATCACCTGTGAGCCGGAGGCCTACGACGTTTTGAAGGCGGCGCTGGAAGAGAAACAGATTTCGCTGGTCTCGGCGGAGTTGTCTATGATGCCGCAAACCACTGTTTCGGTTCAGGATGAGGACACCGCCCGCAAAGTTCTCAATCTGATGGATGACTTTGAAGATCACGACGACGTCCAGAACGTCTATTCCAACTTTGATATCCCCGATCCAATCCTGAAAAAGATTGAAGGGTAGTCTGCGGCGATTTATCCGAACCGAAAGGGCCGCTGTTTTTAAGGGGCGGATGCGGGCTCCGAGTCGCTTTGTGTATGAGAACGGATAAATTCACGGGCGTATTGATAGCGCTCTTCGCCCAGCCGGCTGAACAGTTCATAGCCCGTATACATTTGGCGAAACTGCCTTCGATAGGCCTCTTCGATTTCCGCCGCCCGACAGTACCACAGAAGCGCATGTTCGGTATCATGCAGCTGCTGGGCCATCATCCCCAGTTTGAAGGCCAGCCGATCCGATCCCGGAAAGCGAAGGAAGGCCTCTTGAGCGGCTGCATAAGACTGCTCAAGAAAGGCCGTTTTTTCGGCAGGGTTTTCTTCGCTCTCGGCACGAATTGCAAACACATCGGACAGCGCTTCATAGAGGCGGTAGTCCTGAGGATTCCGACGGAGGGCGCGGTTGAAGGCCTCGGCTGACTGTTCAAGAAGCGCCGGATCTTTGGCGATTTTATTTTGATACTGCTGGAGGGCCCACTGCCCATTCAGCCAGGCGGCCTGGCTCGACAGACGGTCCAGTTTTTCCACGGCCGTCAGCAGGGAGGCGGCTTGATCGGGGTTGCCCAGCGCCTGCTGGATGCGCAATCCGGCTTGGACGGGAGGGATAACGGCGATCCACAAGAAACCGACAAACGCAACAGCCAGCAGCAAAACAGCGGATATCCGGAATGAAAAGGGACGAGGCGAAAGCGATACGGGCGTAGCGGTCAAAGCCGAAATAGAGGCCAATTGAATCATTAAAAACATCAGGACAGCCGTCTCAAAGATCGCAAAATCAATCAGGTTATGAATCAGTACCGCCAAAATCCCCCAGGACATGGCCGTTGTCAGCGATCGAGCCAGCGCATTCGGATCGGCCGGTTCGCGTCCGGCCAAAAGCAGCAGGCCGAAGATCAGGGCCATCACCGCAGCCGGAGCCAAATAATACACCAGATAATAGGCCTGACGAACAGCTGGATTGGGTTCAGTCAGCGTTCCTTCAGTGACCAGAGGCCGAAGCAGGAGAAGAGCGGCGCACGAAACCAGCAGAATCGCCGCACCCAAAGCCAGTGAGGGTTGTACTTGCCGGTCTGTCTCAGAGGGTTTTGTAAAATTGCATTGCAAGACGCCCAACAAAGGCACGATGAGTACAAGCGTGAAGACCCCCGCTGCCAGCAGGCCGTATTGAGAGGCCAGGGCCAGGAGAAAATTATGCGGATCGCGCACCATTTCAGGGGCGGCGGGGATTTTATAGAGCGGATACCAGATTGCAAAATTGCCGCCCCCGACCCCAAGCAGAGGCCGGTCTGCGATCAGCCGGCAGGCGCTTTGCCAGTACTGCCAGCGCACCAGCAGGGCATTGGGGCCGGGCAGCCGCCCGTGCGTCAGCCCGTAGCGGATTGCCAGGGCAAGCAGAAGAACTGCGGAGGCAATCCCGATCAGGACAAAGAGATATCGATAGGGCCATAGTTTTTTACCCCGCAGAACGCATCCCAGCCACCCCAAAAAGCAGGCCGCACCGGCAGTCAAAGCTCCTCGACTTTTGCACAAGTACAACCCATAGGCCACGATCAGGGCGATCAGGGCATACAATGCAGCCAGAGCTGTGCGAGGAGAGGACGGGTTCTGACGAAGGGTCGCTGTTAGAAGACCCAGACAGGCAAACAGGGCCAGCAGCAGAAAAGAACCGGTAGAGTTGCTGGTGGTTAAGAATCCGCGAACATCTTTGGAATACAGGCGATGTTCAAACTGCCATTGCTTGAGCGTACCCGGCTCAATACCCAATTGGTCAAGAATTCGCTGAGGATCTTTTCGATAATCCTGCAGGACGGATTCATTGTCAAAACGGGCCTGCTCATGGCACTGATAAGCGCTGGCGACCGCCAGGGCCAAAAGCAGCCACAGGGTCGGAACGATTCGCTGAGGTTTTCGGAAGATATCCGCCAGCATCAGCAGGATCAGCAGCGGGCCGGCCAGCGTTGTCAGATCCGTTACTGCGTCGCGTTTGGACGAGGCAACAAAGGCCGCCGCCGCCGCGGTCATTAGAAAAACACAGACCGCCGTCCCCAGTCCGCTGATAATCTGATCGGCCGGAGGGAAAAGCAGGCGTACAGACAGCCACAGACAAAAAGAGCCGATCAGAACGGCAGAGATCAGAATGCTGAGAACCTCAGCAGGAAGCGGCAGCGAGGGATTGGGCTGCAAATGATAGGCGACTTCGATAAACGATGACCGCAAAGCCGCAACAGCCAGGACAATAACCAGAAGGATCGGATCCAGCCAGGACCGCGGAGAACAGGGCGTTCGAGGCAGCGTCGTTTTTCGGGATGTGGAGGGCTGATTCATGAATTCCTGGAATTATTTGAATGGCTGCCGCCGGCGGCTTCAAGAATCGCCACGATGCCCAATACCATCAGCGTTTGAACAAAAATCAGTACAGCCCCGATGGGATCAATTTTCTGCAGGATTACAGCGCCGATGCCTGTGCAAAGGGAAGCCAGATAAAGCGTCAGGGCTACTTGTGCATCGGAAAGGCCGCGACGACGGAGCCGGTGAGAAAAATGCTGCGTATCGCCGATGAAGGGACTTTTTCCTTGTTTGATGCGAAGAAATGTGACGCTGATAAAATCATATAACGGCACGGCCATCACAATCAGCGGCATGAAGACGGAGGTTAGCGGAAAATCCCGCGCCGGGTTGTAGTACGTTGTTCGCAAGGTCAGTACGGCGACAAAAAAGCCGACCACCAGCGAGCCGGCGTCGCCCATAAAAATCCTGGCCGGCGGAAAATTGAATGCCAAAAAACCCAGCAGGGTTCCCAGAAAGATCAGGGCCAGTCCGCCGACAAAGACCTGTCCGCTTCGGAAGGCGGCCGTCAGAAGGACGGCCGTCGCAATAGCGGCGATCCCCGCGGAGGCCCCATCCATATTGTCCAGGAAATTAAAGGCGTTCATAATCAGCGTTATCCAAACGATTGACAAAAAGGTGGTGATGATCTTGTTGTGGATAAAAAATTCGAGGCGAATATCCGCCATGGCCGCGGCCGCTGCGGCAACCAGAAACTGTACAACCAGTTTAATCATCGGGCCGAGACGCTTTTTATCGTCCCACAGGCCCATCAGATGCAGGACCAGGGCACAGCCCATTACGATCAGCAGATGATTTCTTTTATCTAAAAATCCTTCGATGTACAAATGAGCGTTGGGTCCCAGCCAGTCGCTCGGCAGAAAGCCAAACTGCACCAGCAGGATTCCCCCCATCAACAGGAGAATGAGCGTCCAGAAGATCGCGATGCCGCCGCCCAGGGCGATAACGGAGCGGTGGTAGCGGTCTTCCCTCGGACGGGCGACAAAGTTGACGCCAATGGCCCAGCGGCGAACGCAGGCCGTCAATCCCGCGCAAAGTACAAAGGCCGCGGCCGGCAAGAGCAACCCTGCGATAATCCACGATTCCAAATAAGTCCCTTTCTCGATGATAAAAGATCAAAATACAGGAAAACGAACGTTTTTGTAAGAAAAAAATATCCCTGGATCGGCGGGCTTTGCGAATCCTTTTTTTGTGTTATAATCTGGCGTATTTTAAGAACAACAGCATCAGGAGACAGAAATGGATATGATGGATGCGATTGGCCGGCGGTATTCCTGCCGCGCCTATGACCCCAAGCCCGTGGAGGAAGAGAAACTGCATCAGATTCAGCAAGCGGCCCGGCTGGCCCCGTCGGCGCGAAATTTTCAGGACTGGCGATTTGTGGTCGTCACTGACCCCTGCAAGCGAAAAGAGATGATGGCCGCTGCGTGTAATCAGTCGTTTGTAGGGCAGGCGCCGGCGGTGATCGCGGCCTGCTCGACCAGCCGCCATGTGATGCGCTGCGGACATCCGGTCGGACCGATTGATGTGTCGATTGCTCTGGTGCATATTGCCCTGGCGGCAACTTCGCTTGGTCTGGCGACCTGCTGGGTAGGGGCATTTTCGCCGGATAAGGTAAGACAGATTTTAAATATCCCGACGGAGGTTACCGTGGTGTCGCTGATGACGCTTGGGTACCCGGCCGACTCAAAAAAACAACCCAATCGACTTCCAGCGGATCAGATTTTTTGTCGAGAGGAATGGAATTTTTAGAATTTGCGCCGTTAATTTGCGCAAAATAAATTTTCCGTAAATCATAATCGGTTATTTCACAAGAGATTACATTTGTTGAAAAAATAATAATAATTTTTCCAATTTTTTTGTTGACATGTCATTATTATATATCATACTGTCGCCACAGGAATAGTAGTCATATAATTTGACAAGTGCACATCGTCAATGATATAGATAAGATTCTTGACTTGTTTTTTGGCCTTTATATAAGATTTAAACAGTCCTATATAAATTTTAAAAGGAGAAAGGAAAGAAAAATGAAACATCAAAGTTCAATACAATTTGTTCGAATTCTGTTGTTGGTTCTTGTTTCAGCAGTATCGTACAACGCCGCGCTTGCCGATGATTTAAACCCGCCGCCTTACCGGGGCGGTCCGCTTTCGGTCTATGCACACTGGGTTTCCGAGGATTTGGGATTTTTGCTCTTGAATGAATTTTTTTTCGTCGAAGACAATGATCCCTCTACATTTCTGATGGATTTTTTGCCGACTGTGCAGTTAGATCCCGCTGCCGGAATTTATTCTTTCCGGATTCCGAATTTTATTGATGAATTGCCTGTTAAATTACTGCGGCTGCAATTGACCTGGGTTGGCAATACCCAGTCGCCAATTGCGGTTTCCACCGAAGGAGTTGACCAGGGCAGTCTGGTTCCCGGAGTTCTGACTTATGTATCCCAGCCCCTGATTTTTACGCAGCCGGACGGCGGCTATCAATATTTTGATTTTGAATATCGGCCGAATCCTGATTTTGAGTCTATCTTTGTTCAGCTTTCGCCGGGGGCTCAGATTGTTCAGGCCGTTGTCGACTCGATCTCGACCCTTCCTGAACCGAGCAGTCTGGGTATTTTGGCTGTGGGCGGATTTGTTCTGTTGATCCGAAAGAATCCATGGCTGCAAAAATAATCTTAACATAGAAGTAAACAGGGATTGACGCCTTTTGATGCTTTTTTGTAAAACGCTGAATCGTTGAGGGGAGAATAACGAGGACGCCCGTTCATGCGGGCGTCCTCATAGTTTGAAGCGATGATAGAGAAAAGGCCAAAAAGGCAGAATATGTAATTTTCGGCGCCGTCTTATTTTTGCAGTATTTCCGCATCCGGGCACGATTTAGCAAAATGCCGACCTGGGTTGTTCGATAAAAAGACCGGCAATCTCGATATGTCTCTGTAAAAAATCTTGTTTTTTAAAAAACGCCTGCTATAATGCCTTCCTTATGATTTTCCACGGGGCTGTCGCATAATGGGAGTGCGCCGCGGTCGCATCGCGGAGATGCGGGTTCGATTCCCGCCAGCTCCAGTCATTTTTATGATTTCGGCCAAACAACAGCCGAATCGGTAAAACAATCCTACTGGGGCAGCGCATCTTCCATAATTTCAAGCGTTTGATTTTTTGTTTTTTGCCGGGCCAGGGCGTCAACGATCTCCTTCTGATCCAGCGGCAGCATGTCCAAATTCGGCAGGACGCCGGAAATTCGCAGTTTGGTCTGGGCGGTGGCGGCCGGGTTGTTCAGAATCGTCAGCAGAATATCCTTTAACTGCTGGCTGGTACCCTTTCGGATCGCCAGCAGACTGATCATATACTCCAATTCTCCCTCAGTCATGTCTTTATGATAGGCCAGGTCTCTGAAGGCCTGGCTGCGCGTGGGGCCATGGGCGATTTGCCCGGCCGCGTAAATGGCGGGAATGTAGGTTCCTTTGGGTTGAGGAACACGAGATACCTGATACCCGGTGCATCCGCAAACGGTCGCCAAAATCCACAGGATCAATCCTTTTTTCATACAGACCTCCCTGATTCTAATCCATCTTGGATATAAGATAGAATTTATCTTGCAAAGATCAACAGAAAAAATGCAATGATGTGTCCGTCAATTCAACTCTGGATTTTTGGGCCGATCCGGCTATAATTTTTACCAAAGCATAAAATAACAAGGCATTAGATTCCATGGTCGGAGGTTTTATGTCAAAGGTATTGATTATTGGAGCCGGCGGGGTCGGCAATGTCGTGGCCAAAAAATGCGCCCAGCTGCCGCAGGTCTTTGAGGAAATTGTTCTGGCCAGCCGCACGAAGGCAAAATGCGACAAGATCGCCTCGGAAATCGACCGGCCGATCCAGACAGCCCGGGTGGATGCCGATGACGCCAAACAAACGGCCGCTTTGATCCAAAAACACAAGCCCCAATTGGTCATTAATGTGGCCTTGCCGTACCAGGATCTGCCGATTATGGATGCCTGTCTGGCGACAAAAACACACTATCTGGACACGGCCAATTACGAGCCGCCGACAGCGGCCAAGTTTGAATACAAATGGCAATGGGCCTACCAGGACCGCTATGCCCAGACGGGGATCATGGCCCTGTTGGGCAGCGGATTTGACCCGGGCGTGACCAACGTATTCTGCGCCTATGCCCTCAAGCATTACTATGACCGGATTGATACGATTGATATTGTGGACTGCAACGCCGGCGATCACGGCCATCCATTCGCCACCAACTTCAACCCAGAGATCAACATCCGCGAGATTACTCAAAAGGGCAAATACTGGGAAGACGGCCGATGGATTGAGATCGAGCCGATGAGCATCAGCAGGGACATTGATTATCCCGAGGTCGGTCCGCGCGCTTCGTACCTGCTGTATCATGAAGAACTCGAGTCGCTGGTCAAACACATCCCGGGTCTGAAGCGCATCCGGTTTTGGATGACCTTCGGCCAGGAGTACCTGACGCATCTTCGGGTTCTTCAGAATGTCGGCATGACGCGCATTGATCCGGTCGAGTATGAAGGACATAAGATTATTCCGCTGCAGTTTCTCAAGGCCGTTTTGCCTGACCCCGGATCGCTGGGGATTAATTACAAGGGCAAAACCTCAATCGGCTGCATCTTTGACGGCGTCAAAGACGGCAGGCCTAAACAGATGATGATTTATAACGTCTGCGATCATGCGGAATGTTTTAAGGAGGTTGGCGCTCAGGCGGTCTCTTATACTACCGGCGTTCCCGCCATGATCGGGGCCAAGATGATTGTAGAGGGCAAATGGAAGGGCCGGGGCGTATTTAATATGGAGCAGTTTGATCCCGATCCGTTTATGGAGGATCTGAACCGATACGGCCTGCCGTGGAAGATCCTTGACGGAAAGACAATTGAAAATTGATATATAAGGTCTTCTTAACAGTCCTGCTTCTAAGCGCCTGAAAAGCCGATCTGCGCAGAGTCCTTGGGTAATCAACGCCATCACAATATATTGTGGATAGAGATAGGATAGATATTGTTTGTTTTTTATTCAGATAGCGCCTGAAAAAAGACGATAGTTTACAACGGTTGCCAGATGTTTAAAAAAACAGGAGAACATCGGTTTGGCCTATTTATTAAAAGAAACAGACAGGTATGACAAATCCGATGTTTTGTGAGCAGGATTTCGATGCGTCCGGAAGAAATCGAACAACTGAAGTCACAGATTGACGACCTGAACGCGCTGCTGTCAGAGGCGATCAAGCCGCAGACCGCTTGGTCTGCCCGCCAGGAGCGGCTGAGTATTCTGCTTTTGAAACTTCAGGACGGTCTGCTCAACCAGCGAATTTTTCACCGTCTGGAAAAATGGCTTTTGGCAGATCGGGATTCCCTGGAATACTATCTTGATTTTATGATGCTCAGCGCTTTGCTGCATATCCATTTTGGGCCTGAGCGGACCGATCCATTTCAACCGGAGTCGGCCGCTTTTTCTGAACAGACTATCGCAGACGAAACTCGTTCTGTCTGACAAACTTTTCAACGGAAAGATCCGCCCGTTCAATGCAGCATTTTAATGGCGGCAAATCCTCCGAACAGCAGAATAAAAAACAGCAGGCAGAGCCAGTTGAAATATTTCTCGATAAAGGGGCGCATGGCCTCTCCCTTCCAGCCGAAGAGTCCTGCGACCATGAAAAAACGGGCAGAGCGGCTTAAAAAAGAAGCGATCAAAAAGATCACAAAATCAATCCGAAAGATTCCGGATGTAATGGTGATAACCTTGTACGGAAACGGAGTAAACCCGGCAAAAGCTACGATCTGCCAGTCATAGGTGCGATACTGGCTGCCGACAATGCTGAATGTCTGGGCTTGTACCTGGCAGACTTGGTCTTCAGAGAACTCCCTTTTTTCGCCGTCGGATGTTGTAAAGCCCAGCGGGTACTGATAAGAAATCTTCAGGTTCATCAAAAAACCCTCTGTACGGATGGAATGCGTATCCAGAATTCCCTGGATTTTGGCGTTATCTGTGAGCTGGACGGTATCCCAGGCAAAGCCGGGCACATAGGCATGAAAGAAATGTCCAACCAGAAACCACAGGAACATTCCGATGCAGTATCCGAATGCTCCCCCGGCCAGGGAAGCGATCGAACAGGCCATAGCAAAGCGAAACCATTTTTTCGGCGCTCCGAGGGTCAGCGGCCCCAGCAAAACATCCGGCGGAACAGGAAAGAAACTGGATTCTGCAAAGCTGAGGGCAAACAAGGCCTTTTCGCCATGGGGCGTATTGGCAAAGTGGATCACCCAGTTGTACAGGCGACGGTGCCAGTGCCACCAGGGGATTTGCGGCGTATTGGTTCCTCGGAACGTTTTTTGCGGATCGGTCATTACAGGGCCCTCAGGGCTCTTTCACTTTTTTGCCGGATGATATATACTGTCTCTGTGAAAGTCAAAGGAATATCTTATGCCGCAGGAAGCCGACAACCGATCCGGACAGTTTGAAGCCCGGCCCGATGGTCTGCTTGTGCGCGCACCGGCCAAGATCAATCTGGCTCTGCTGGTTGCCGGCAAGCGCGCGGACGGCTACCATGAACTCAAAACCATCATGGCCAAGATCGACTGGATGGATGAATTGTTTTTTCAGTCGGGCAGCCGCGAAGGTATTGATCTGATCTGCACGGGGCCCTGCTGGGCGCCGCAGGGTCCGGAGAATCTGGTCTATCGGGCTTGCCGGATGCTGGGCGAGCGGGCTGGCGTGTCGCTTGGGATTCGAGTGACCCTCCGTAAAAATATACCTGCCGGAACAGGGTTGGGCAGCGCCAGCAGCGACGCGGCCGCCGCCTTGCTCGGGTTGGATCGGTTTCTGAAACTAAAATCCGTTGATTCTACCATTTACGACATTGCGTGTCGTCTTGGAAGCGATGTCCCTTTTTTTCTAAATGGCCCTGTGGCCTTGTGTTCCGGGCGCGGAGAAAAAATACAAAAAATTACAGGACCGGTCAACTTTTCAGCCATCCTGGTTGTTCCCAATGTAAGTGTTTCAACAAAAAGGGTTTATGAAAATTATACTCACGATCAAAAATTGTTTAATACGCTTTGGAGTCCAATAAATGCCGCTTTTGAAAAAAAGAAGATTGATTTAGCGGCTGAAATGTGCGCAAATATGCTGCAGACAAGCTGTTTCCAATTACATAGCGATCTGGCGCATCTGAAAGACCGAATCGAGCGGGTGTGCCGGAGAAATGCATGTTTGAGCGGCAGCGGATCATCCATGTTTGTGCTCTTTAATGCCTGCGACGCCAAAATCCAAACCTGCCGACGGGATCTGGAGAGAAACCTCGGCATTCCGTGCCGGGTTGTGAACATCAATAGATGGTAACTTATACGTGAGGCGCCAAAATGGAAATCAGCGAGGTCAGGGTCAAGTTGGTTGCCAACCAGGATGATCGCCTGAAGGCCTTCTGCTCGATGACTCTGGATAACGAGTTCGTCGTGCGGGACATCAAGATCATCGAGGGCACCGGGGGATTGTTTGTTGCAATGCCTTCCCGCAAGATGTCGGATCATTGCAGCAAATGCGGCGGAAAAAATCATCTACGGGCAAAATTCTGCAGCAATTGCGGCGGTAAACTCAATGAGGGCCGCATCAAGCAGGACGTGCAGGGTCGAATGAAACTGCATGCGGATATCGCCCACCCGATCAATGCTTCCTGTCGAAAGAAGATACAGCAAGCCATTGTGAAGGCCTACCATGAAGAGGTAGAAAAATCCAAGCAGCCGGGCTATAAGCCGGTGGACCTGGATGTTGATATTTCCGACGTGGATTAGACGTACACCCTGAATTAAAACGACGACTTTTCTTCTTTGATGCTCCGGTTTTCCGGTTAGGCAGGTTTCTTTGTTACGATTTTTCCGGCTTTTTAGTCAACTCTTGAAAGATTCGGCTTTATTCCTCCATGATGAGCTCTTCGAGCACGCGATCCAGCGCCAGATCGAGGCGGCTGTCAATTTCCTGGGCGTTGTCGCGAATTTCGCGACGGGCACGAAGGACTTTGTCTTTGCGGACCTCCGGAAGGGAGGCGATCAGCCGCAAGAGCCGTCCGAGAGGATTGGACTGCAGGTGGCCAAAGATCTGTTCGTCGCTGAATTCTTCAGAGTCCAGATTCAGCCATTCCGTCCGTTCAGTTTGCTGGGGGATCATCGAGTGTGCTCTTTCTGTGTTGTCGATTTGAAATGGATCATGTGTTTGCATACGTCACCTGTTTGGTTTCGATCCCGTTTTCAATCTTCCCTATCGAATCCGGGTTTCGGCGGCGGCAGGAGCGGCCTGCGGCCGACTTGTCTTGAAATCCCTCGAATCCTTTATGAGGAGTTTCTTAATCTGATCCGATACCCACTATATATTGTATATTGATTATTCGTTCTGAAATCTGCATTCTATATTGTCAGTACTGTTATCGGCAGCGGCTATTTAGAATCTTTAAAAAAACTGAATTTTGTAAAGTCAGAATCTAAAAATAGTTACATATTTTTATAGAAAAAAATCCGTTTTTCAGTACTGAAAAAATGTTTTTACTCGATTTCATTTAAAAATTGCGAAAAATTGAAAATGTGCAGATGGGAGAGATGGTCAATACACAATATATAGGTTGTTGCCGTAAAACGGCCAAATGAGAGAACTTTCGCAACACAGGCAAGAAAGCGCTATCGGTTAAGGTCTGATAATTTTCTGATCTGTACAAGGGGCAGGGGCGATTGGGCTGGTTTTGAGGAAAAGATAAAAAAGCAAATCTTCTTTGCCGAGGTTCGGCAGAATCGTCCGTAAAGAAGAAGTGTTTTCAAATTTCAAATCTAACCGCAGGTTTACAGGAATGATTTCAATTTTCGAGCAGAAGAAAAAAGAGAACGCATGGGCTGCTTAATGAGCTCTGTGAACCTGTCGGTACTTATGGGGGAGCATGCCGGTGAAGTGCATGAAGGCCCTTCGCATATTGGAGGAGTAATGGAAACCGGATCGGAGAGCAACAGTTTCAATAGACAGGTTGGTTTCGATCAATAATGATTTGGCGATTTCCACATGGGCCTTGATGATTTCTTCATGGATAGATCGGCCAAGGATTTTTTGGAACTTCATTTGCAGAGTTCGTTTGCTGATGCAGACGTAATCGGCGATATCCTCCACCTGCAGAGGGGATCCGCTGTGGGCGCGTATATACTTGAGGGCTTTGATCAGGTCCTCATCCCCAACCGCGCAAATATCGGTGGAACCGCGCTCTTTGACGCCGGTGGTCTGGATCCTGATCCATTGGCCCTGGAGATTCTGGCGTCCGCAGATAATATCATCCATCAGCCGGGCTGCGTCGAATCCGGCTTTTTTGAAGTTGAACGCGATGCTGGACAGGGGCGGCGTGCACAGGTTGCATAAGGTCTGGTCGTCGTCAATACCGAGCAGTGCGATCTGGTCAGGGATGTTCAGTCCGGCCTCAGCGGCGACGGTACTTAGATGACAGGCCAGGATGTCGTTGCTGACCAGGATGGCGATGGGCTTTGGGAGATGGATGAGCCAGTCGATCAGAGGTTGCTGGCCTTTATTGAGGATCATGTCGATCCAGAGTTTGGCCAGGGGGACGGCCTCGTTTTTGATGGGCATTTGATCGCCGTTGTAAGTGTGCAGGATTCCGCCGTCTCGCTCGACCCGGCGCGCAAAGGATTCCAACCTCTCGATGGACCAGCGGGCCTCAGTCAGGCCGAAAAAGCCGAAGTGAGAAAACTTTTTGCTTTTGAAGTAGTCATAAGCCACCTGTGCAATCTGGTTCGGATCGGCGCTGATATAGGGCAGAGTGAGCATACTCTGAAGTGCATTAAAAGCAATCAGGGGCATTCCGATCTCCTTTAATTTTTGGGCTTTGCCGGAGGTTTGGATATTGGCAAAGGCCCCCTGACAGCCGCGTTCTTTGAGGAAAGTGAGCGATTCTGTTGAGGCGTCTGCCCAAATGATCAACTCCCACTCTCCTTTGTCGCGAATATAGTCGGTAATGCCGGCCATGATGCCCTGCGTGTTGGGGCTGATATTGCTGTGAGCGAAGGCGACTTTAATTTTTTGTTTCATTGGTCGATCTTTAATTTTCCGGGCGTCTTTTTGCGCGAAACAGACTCCAACGAATTAAAATTACTATACCTGAGGCGGTTGATTCATGTCAAGAGAGAAAAATATCGGAACCCATTTTGGAATCAATAAAGGATATATTAAGGTCAAAATTAGGCAATAATAAAAATTATGAATCTCTAATTTGAGAAGGTTATCGGATAATGATATGTCTTTTATAAATAACTCTTTGCGCGAAATCGTTTTTTTTTAGGCGCAATATTGCCTTGTAATAAGATAGCCGATTTATGAGAATACAGAGGCGGTTCAAATGTGAGTTTCAAAAAAAGCCGATCTCTGTTAGGCAGATTGAGATCCGAGGACGAAAAACACAAAAGATAAAATAAATCAGGAAAAAAAGAGGTTTTTATGAGAAAAAGAGGATTTACCCTGATTGAGTTGCTTGTAGTGATTGCCATTATTGCTTTGCTTCTTTCAATCCTGCTGCCGGGGCTGAAAACGTCTAAGGATATTGCCAAACGTGTGATCTGTGCTTCGCGTCTGCGCCAAGTGGGAGTGGCTATGCGTTCGTATTCCCAGTCTTTTGAACTCCTGCCGGATGCGGTGGATAATTCAGGCAAACAAGAATCAGGCCACAGTTATGCGGTCTATCGAGGGGATAAGCCGGAATGGTTTGATTCGAGGGGCAATCCCATTCCCTTGCGTTGGGCCAAACTGTATGTTGCGGGATTTATAAGCGAGCCGGAGCTCTTTTACTGTCCGGGCAATCGGATGGATCTTTACAAGTATGAATCTTACAGCAAACCGGCTCCCTGGGGCACTCTGCCGCAGGACTTTAACACCGCCACCGGCAGCAACCAGTGGGTACGAATCGGCTATACCTATTTTCCGATTGCGCGAAATCCAGTGATGTCCAGTACTTTTTTTGCGCCGAAAGAATTTCCCAAGAAATTTGATCAGCTGCATCCAGCATTGCCGTATGCGACGGATATACTTTGGGGGCGCCAGAATCTCAGCCATCAGCGTATGCAAAGTACGGATTCTGGGTACAAGGAATCCAACAACTATTCCGTCAATGCCCTGTTTGCCGATGCCCATGTCAGCAACTGCAAAAACAAAGATGTGTTTAAGCATGATGTCTGGGATCGTTTTCCCGGCGTGGATTACAATGAGTATTATTTCACGGTTTTCAAATTGATTGGAAGCCACTAATCGTCCTGAGCAAAGGGCTGTTTTTTACGGATACCAAAAAAAGACGCATTCCATGGTCCAATCAGAGACCATAGAGCCGCAGCGGGCGGCCTATCCGTTGCCGCAACGGCTCTTTTTACAGGGATGCATTTGAAAGATAGTGGGGGTTTGCAGCGGGTCCATACCGGAGTCCGATGGCTGTTGGGGATTGCAGTTCTTTTGGGTCTGCTGCGGGCATGCGGTTGATAGGAACGAATATTCCCGTTTTTCCCTCGCAGAGGAACCCAGAAAGAGATTTGTCAGAGTTTTTAGATAAAAGAGACGGGTTTTTGAAAATGGGATTTTTAAAATAGGAAATTTCCTTGTTTTGGAATCTCTCTTTCGTGCAAAATAAAAACTGAAAAAGCGCAAATTCTGTCAATCCGCAATGTGAAGACTGTTTATAAACGTTTCCATCCTATATAATTTATGCTGGATTTCTTAAGAGTGTAGTCTGACTTTTACGGATTCGAAAGCGGCGCAGGGCCTTTATAGGGAATGGTCAATCAATGAAAAAAGAAAAAGAAGAGCAGAGTTGGGTAAGATGGAGTCCTGTTTTCAATCTTTGGGCTGTTCTGATGCTTGGAATTTGCCCGGCATTGGGAGCGGGCCGGCTTCAAACAGACATTGTGTACGGCCAGGCGGGCGGCGAGGATCTGAAACTGGATGTCTTTGTACCTGATGGTCGGGGACCGTTTGGCGTGGTGGTGTACGTGCATGGCGGCGGTTGGAGTGTGGGCGATAAATCCAAAGATCAGGAGCCGCTGGATATTTTGTCAACAGCCGAATGCGTCTGGTTTTCGATCGATTATCGACTGGCTCCGGCGCATCGGTGGCCTGCCTGCCTGGAGGATGTGTATACGGCCGTGCGGTGGGTTAAAAAACACGCGCCGGAATATAAAGGCGATCCGCAGCGGATTGCGCTGGTGGGGTACTCGGCGGGCGGGCATCTGGTCTGTACAGCCGCTATCCGGGCGCAGGAGG
>JAKJEN010000035.1 GCA_022705405.1 Planctomycetota bacterium
CTTGCAGCGGCCTTCGGCGAAAGATCTGAGATTGTATTAACAGACGTCGGATCGACGGCGGCCCCTGTCAAAACCAGTTCCGGCTCTGGAGAAGGCGAGTCGGTGTTTTCCGAGGGTTCATTGGAAGAGGATGCCGTGCGTTTGCGGGTAAACAGATGCACTTCCTCTGTTTCTTTGGCATCGGCAGATAAATCGTCGGACTCTTCTTTTTCAGATTGAACGGAGGATTGAGCCGAATCCTTCTGATCTGAAGAATCCCTGCTTCGTGAGCCGGATGCTTTTCCGACCGCCCATAGTACAAGACCGATCCCGAATCCGACAACTCCGGTAGCGACCAGAATCCAGGAGAAGATGCTCATGATCTCCCGGTATCCGATTTGCTTTTGATATTCTTCCACTCGTCCGCGCCAGCCGGGGCCGTAGAGGATATCTCCGAGTTCGCTGGGAAATGTATTTTCAGAAAGCAGTTCGGGCAGATCCGCCTGCAGGCGCTCTTCCTGATTGTAATGAAGTTTTTTCTGAATTTCAGGGCCCCCGTACGGATCGGTTCCCCAGGGATTATCCGCCTTTTCCTGAGGCGTCAGCTGACTCCATTGCTGATACATTCTCAGGAATTCTTCTTTGTATTGGGTGCTGATTGGTTTGTAGGTCTCCGAGCGATTTTGCTGGATCTGTTCCTGTGTCAGCACAATAAACCAGCCGGTCAGGCCGGGCAGCAGGGCCAGCAACGCCCAGGTAAACCAGTTTTTGACTCTGACGCTGTTCCTGTTCTCGTTGTTCGGGTCCATGAAAGCGCACTCTGCTTTGAATTTTTAGTTTCAGGCCCGATCTGCATCAGCAGGTCGTCGGCCTTTTTTGCATAGGGAACCCAGATCTCATTTGGAACCCCATTTAAACCATACAGTTTACTGATCTATCGGTCAAACCACACAGGGGGCTAAGCGGAACCTTGGGAAGAAATTACCGGTCTGTCCGATTGTCAGAGGGATGTTTTGAGCGTCGTTTTTATAGGGCTTTACGGGAGCTTTCGGGCATTAGGCCGGCGGATTGATGCCAGCGTCCGATAAGGAAAAATTATTCGATATTCGGCAAAGAGGCCAGCAGTCGTCGGGCAGGTTCTGCGTACGATGCCTTTGGATTGATTTGAAGATACTGATTCAGGATCTGACGGGCTTCGCTGAGGACGGCCGTTCTGGCTGCATCCTCCTGTTTGATCTCCTTCCACTGCTGAACCCGAAGAGTTCCCAGTTCATAAAGGGCCTGGATGCCGCCTTCCCGATCCGGATATTTGTCAAAAATCTCGCGCAGCGTTTTGGCGCGGATCTGCAGATCCGAGATCAGTCGGCTGCGCGCCAGCTGGACATTGTCTTCCAGCGGGTCGCCGGCCGGCATCTCCGCCTGCAGTTCCTCCAGACGCCGGTCATAATTACGGCTGTAGGGATTGAGAAGGAGAAAACGCGCCAGCCGGTTTTTCTCTTGCTCGGTTTCTCCCTGATTGGCCGGAGTAATCTGTTCCTTGAGAACCAGAAGCCGGATACGAAGATCGTGCAGTTTATACGGTGTCATCGCCGTATCGGCCGGAGGCGTAAAAACCGTCAGCAGACTGCCGGCGGTCGCGGGCGTATCTTGCAGCGTTTTTTCCAGCAGGGCAAGCGCTACATCGCACAAGCCCAGGGCTTGGTGGAATCGGCCGTTGCCTGCTTCCTGCACGGCGATGCGCCAGCGGGCTTCAAGGGCCTCCGGACTGTCGGGAAACTGAACCAGGAGATCCTGCCAGATATGGAGGTTCTCATAGAATGGATAGTCTTTATAGAATCGGAGGGTTTCTGTTTTTCCGAAATATCTGGCGTCCGGTGAATATTCATTTAGCAAGGCCTTGTAATACAAGGCGGTCGGCACCCTCCGGCTGGAGGGGCGTTTCTCGATAAAATAACTGTACTGCGACAGGAGGCGGCTGCGCTTCGACTGATACTTGAGTTCCTCCGGCAGAGACTTGGAAAACCACTGGGGCCACCGATTGAAATACAGCAGGTTTTCAATTTCTTCTTTCAGTTTCTTGCGCAATTCAATTTTATCTGCCGGATAAAAATATCCGGCCAGATAGCTGTACATTACCGGATCGGCAATAACCGCATCGATGGATTGAGTCAGCGAATGGTCGTGAAACTCATTCTGCTCTTCCGGATTATTTCCGGCTACGTACATCTGGTAATCCAGTTCCGAAAAACCGATTGCCAGATGAAAGGTCAGCCAGGTTGCTAGTCCCAGCACAAGCATGACAATCCAGAGCATACTCGGGCGATAGCGGGTATAATGGCCGACGGCAATGACCAGCCCGGCCATAAAAAGAGAGGTCAGCCAGGCATAGATCCATGGAGCAAATGAAATCCCCCAGCGAATGGGATCGCCGCTTTGTGTGCCGCCGAATATCGCCCAGTAGATCATCGGCAGGGCCATGCACAGGGCCAGTGCAATGATACGCGAGCGGAACCGCAGCGGGCGGCAGACCACCGCGAAAGAACCAACCAGCAAAAACATCCCCAGCATAGGCAGGCGGGCCAGAAAAATCACAGACAGGATCATCGGCACACTGTAGCGAAAGCTCAGCAGCTGAGCGGTCAGCAGGGGACTGACTGCCAAAATTCCCATTGCTGCACCCAGCACCGTAATGTGCCAGGGATATTCAAAAATGCTCAAAGGATGCGTCACCACCCGGCCCAGATCCCACAACCTCGGCTGAATGATCTCCATCAGATCCAGCACCAGCGCCTGTCCGTTGATCAGCCGTGCCCAAAACAGACAGACTGCCGCATAAATGACCAGCGACAATACCCAACAGCTGGTCACATTGGGATGGCTGTAGTGGAGAGTCGGTCCGACTGTCATAAACGATTTGGTCGGGCCGGTTGGCTTATTGTTATTGGTTTCGGCCATAATGTGAAAATGCCGGCTCCTGATACCGGCAAAAATATGTCGAGAATCCATCCATTTTTTTCAAAATTATAATAAGGACAGACCGCTATTTCAAGATTTGTTTAAATAATACAGGATTTATAAGGCCGAGTAGATCGCAAATGGACTTTGATTAGCCGCGAATCATGTCGGCAATAATCATCAGTCGGCTGATATTATCCCGTTCGGCCTCGCCCAGTTTGCTGTAAATATATTTGATGGTCTCCTGAAGTTCGGGGATGACAACATGTTCCAGCACATTGACTCGACGGCGGGTACTTTGCAGCTCCGTGGCCAGCAACTGGGCCTGCTTTTCCTTGCCGGCCAGTTCTATCAGCGTATCGAATGCTCGTTCCAGCGCCCGCAAGGCCACATCCAGTTCTCCGCTGGTGCTCTCGAATCCATAGCAGACAATGTCGCCCTCGATCTGTTTGGTCAGTTCAGGAACCTTCACGCTCATAATGCCGGCAAACCGGATCGCCAAATTAAACTTCTTTGTAGGCACTTCCATAGCGGCCCTGATATGTTCGGGTTCCATTGTGGAACGAGCCATCATAAACCGCCGCATGGTCTCCAGCAGTTCCTTTTCCACTTGTCGGCGAAGATCTCGCAGGGTTCTTGAAATGATGACAAGTTGCCGACTGATTTCGTCCCGTTTTTCGCTCAGCAGGCGATGCCCCCGTACCGCCAAGGCTACCCGTCGGCGGAGTTGAAGCATTTCCATGCGTGTGGCGTTCACATTTTGCAGCATATTTAGGGCTCGCTTAACGGGCGATTAGTTCTCCGCTTTTACCGGTTCAGTTTTTTGTTCGGGTTCTTTTTCCTTGCGGAATCTGGGCATATATTTGTTAATCAGTTTAATGTCAATTCGCTTCAGCTCGACATTTTCAAACATACTCAGCAGTTCCCATCCGAGGTCGAGCGTCTGGAAAACAGAGCGGTTCTCGTAATATCCCTGCGAGATAAAACGAGATTCAAACTCATTGGCGAATTTCATATACTTCTGGTCCTCCGCCGACAGCGCCGCTTCCCCAAGGATTGTAGCCAGTTCCTGGGCCTCTTTTCCGCGGGCATAGGCCGCGTATAACTGGTTATACAGGTCGGCGTGGTCTTCTCGCGTTTTATCGGGGCCGATCCCTTTGTCTTTCAAGCGCGACAGACTGGGCAGGGCATCAACTGGCGGAGCGACGGCCTTTCGGTGCAGCGGGCGGCTCATGATGATCTGCCCTTCGGTGATATATCCGGTCAGGTCGGGAACCGGGTGGGTCTTGTCGTCTTCGGGCATGGTCAGCACCGGAACCATCGTAATCGAACCCTTCTTGCCTTTGACTCGTCCGGCCCGTTCATAAATGGTGGCCAGGTCGGTGTACAGATATCCCGGATAACCGCGACGGCCGGGTACTTCTTTGCGGGCGGCGCTGATTTCTCGAAGGGCTTCGCAATAGTTGGTCATATCGTTGAGAATCACCAATACGTGCATATCCTCTTCAAACGCCAGATACTCAGCCGCCGTCAGAGCCACTCGCGGGGCGGCAATCCGTTCGATGGCCGGATCGTTGGCCAGGTTAATAAAAAGAACGGCCCGTTCGATAGCGCCGGTTTCGGTCAGGTCATTGATGAAAAACTGGGCCGCTTCAAACGTAATGCCCATCGCCGCAAAGACCACTGCAAAAGCCTCGCCTTTGCCCAGCACAGTGGATTGACGGGCCAGTTGAGCGGTAATCTGGTCATGCGGCAGCCCGGCGCCGGAGAAGATCGGCAGTTTCTGTCCTCGTACCAGCGGGTTGAGTCCGTCGATAGTGCTGATGCCTGTCTGGATGAACTCGTTGGGATAATCCCGCGCGTACGGATTGATCGGGTTGCCGTTGATATTCATCCGTTTTTTGGGGAGGATCGGCGGTCCGTCATCTCGGGGCCTGCCGGTTCCGCTAAAGACCCGCCCGAGGATATCCGGCGAGACGGCCAGTTCCATCGGCTTGCCCAGAAACCGCACGGTTGTATCCCGTACATTGATGCCCTCGGTTCCCTCAAAGACCTGTATGAGCACCTTATCATTTTCTACCTGGAGGATCTGCCCGTGACGTATCGTGCCATCCCCCATTTCGATATCCACGATCTGTCCATATTTAGCCTGATCGACCCCTTCTACCAGCATCAGAGGCCCGGCTATTTCCCGGACGGTTTTATATTCTTTTAGCATCCCGGTCTCCCGAATCTTTTTTTAACTGGTTACGGCTGAATAAAGCTCCCTGATCTGCCTGTCGATCAGGTCGGCGATGCCGCGAATTTTGTCGGCTTCGGCATAGTCAATATATTTGGCACGGGCGATATCCTCTCGAACCGGCAGGGCAAACAGGTCGGCCGTATCTACCCCGTGTTCAATCGCCGCCAGGGCCTGCCTGTGGAATCGCAGAATCAGCATCAGTAAATCGTGCTGTTTTTCAATCTGTGTGTAGGTGTCGACTTTGTGAAAGGCATTCTGATGGAGGAAATCCTCTCGAATACTCTTGGCGGTTTCCAGCGCCAGCCGGTCGGCGGCGCTGATCGACTCGGCCCCGACCAGCCGGACGATCTCAATCAATTGCGATTCCTGCTCGAGCAGGGCCATGGCCTGTCGGGTCATTTCCACAAAGGCCGCTCCCTGTTCTTTATCTTCAAAGGTCTCGGCCAGGTATTGTTTATAAAAAGAATAACTGGTCAGCCAGTCAATCGCGGGGAAATGCCGCTGTTGGGCCAGCCGAGCCAGCAAAGACCAGAACACCTTGACCACATGCAGCGTGGCCTGCACCACTGAATCGGACAGATCGCCGCCGGGCGGGCTGACCGCTCCGATAATTGACAAGGCTCCCTCTCGCTGGGGTGTTCCGGCGCAGACCACCCGTCCGGCCCGCTCATAGAATGAGGCGATCCGAGCGCCCAGATAGGCAGGATATCCTTCTTCGGCGGGCATTTCCTCCAGTCGGGTGGAGATCTCTCGCATGGCCTCGGCCCAGCGGCTGGTGCTGTCGGCCATCATCCCGACCGACAAGCCCATGTCCCGGAAGTATTCGGCGATTGTGATGCCGGTATAAACAGAGGCCTCACGGGCGGCGACCGGCATATCCGAGGTGTTGGCCAGCAGAACCACTCGCTTCATCAGCGGTTCGCCGCTGTGCGGATCGATCAGTTCCGGAAATTCCTTGAGCACATCGGTCATTTCATTGCCCCGCTCGCCGCATCCGACATACACAACGATATCGGCGTCCACCCATTTGGCCAACTGATGCTGGACGACGGTTTTTCCGGTTCCAAACGGACCTGGCACGCAGGCGGTTCCGCCCTTGGCAATGGGGAAGAAGGCGTCAATCACGCGCTGGCCGGTCAGAAGAATCTTATTGGGATTCAGACGCTGGGCGACCGGACGCGGGCGGCGAACCGGCCATTTCTGCATCAGCGTCAGCACATGGTCGCCGCTTTGGGTTTTAACAACGCCGATTTTATCTGTCACGGTATAGTCGCCCTCAGTCAACCCCTCCAGTTTACCCCAGACCCCCGGCGGGACCATGATTTTGTGAAGGACCAGCGTCGATTCCTGCACTTGGCCGAGTATGTCGCCCGGGCGGACATCCGAGCCGTTGACGGCGGTGGGTGTAAAATGCCACTTTTTATCCCGCGGCAAACCGGGAATCTGACTGCCTCGTTTGATAAAACTGCCCTGGGCCTCCACCAAGGCGCTCAGCGGCCGCTGGATCCCGTCGTAGATATTGGAAATCAGGCCCGGCCCCAGTTCCACGCTCAGCGGAGTGCCGGTATTGATGACCCGCTCGCCCGGGCCGATCCCTACGGTGTCTTCATATACCTGGATGCTGGCCCGATCGCCGCGCAGTTCCACGATCTCGCCGATGAGGTTTTCTTCGCCCACACGCACCACATCATACATATGGGCGCCGAGCATCCCTTCGGCCACGACCACAGGGCCGGCCACTTTTACGATTTTTCCGTTTTTTTCTTCCGCCATGGTTTCTGGTTCCGCTTTCTAAATTTTTTGGACAAAAATGCCGGCCTTTCCCGCAGAAGCGGAAAGGACCTTGTTATGCATTATTTTGTTAGGCATTTTAAAATTTTCCATTTGTTCGGCCGGCTTAATTACTCAAAATATTAATTCCGGTTGCCAGTTTAATCATTCGCCCCAGCGATTCGGTGGCCACGCCGGTCGGCTCTGCGGTAAAAGGCACCACCACAACACAGGGGGTTGTTTTTTTCAGAGTCGCATCAAACACCGGCTGCGCCTGGCGGGCGATATTTTCAGCCACCACAATCAGTGTATATTGCTCCCTGAGAATCTGCCGGGCCGTTTCCTGAATCTGATCGGCGGCCGGTTCGACCGCATAAGCATCCAGCCCCAGCGCCGCAAAGGGCATCACGAAATCAGCGCTTCCAAAAATCGCCACTTTCCCTTCCATTTTTTTACATTCCTAAAACTAAGGGCGAGCATGGCCCATCCATTTCTATTCGATCCAGGCACCCAGCCGATCCATCATCAAAGACGGCTCCAGACCGTTTTTCTTGCCGGTCAGGATCATCCGAACCGTGCGAATCTCCGCTTCCTTCATTAATAAATACGCAATCACCGGCTGACAGCCGGCTATCAGATAACGGGTGGTTTTCAAAAACCCCATCAGATAATCCTCACAGCCCCGTTCGAGGGCCAGGAAAGACTGTCTGTCTCTGAAATAGCGGGTTCCCTCCTCGACCAGTTCAAAATAGGGCGTTGCAAAAAACAGCGCCGCCAGCGAATCATAATTTAAATCCAGCCCCTGGACGAATCTATCCCGCTCCACAAATCCTTCGTGAAGAAAATAAGTCGACTCGTCTCTCTCGGCGAATTTCAGCCGCATCAGCGTACGCAGGTTATACAGATCGATGCGGATACGGGACATGGACAGGCCAAATTCGCTGCCGATTTCCTTGTATCGCTGGATTCGCCATAACGCCTGGGCTCGATCGATGGCGTAGTCAATTTCCCGAATATCCTTGTTTTTATAATACCCCAGCACCGCTGCCTCCACGGCCTCCTGCATGCACTCGGGCAGCCGTTCATAATTTTCTTCCTGAAAAATTTCTTCAAACTCTTCAATCGCAATGGCGCCGTCGGAACTGTAATCGGTTCCAAGCGGCCTGTCGATTACCACACGCCGCAGGGCCAGCCGCATATTGGCAAAATCCTCGCGGCAGCGAAACATGCGCACGATCTCCGGATCCAGCATCCAATGGACAAACTGCCGGCGGATCCGACTGCGGCATTCGCCGTCGGCGGTCTGCGGGCTGATTGCATAGTCCGTTTGGCTCAGCATTTCGGCAACCGCCTCAAACCGATCGGCGTTGATCAAATCCGAAAGCAGCGCCCGACTGAGCAGCTGCATTTCGAGCGCTCGGATCGTGGCTGTGGTGTAGGCGTATCGCCAGTCTTCCGTCCCGATCGGCGGATAGCGGTAAAAATCAATGAGGACAGGTTCAGCGTTCATTGTTTGGATTTACTCTGCAAACAATTCAGCCGCCAGGTCGATTTCCAGATCCTGACGCATTTGTTCAATCAAAACCCCCGTGGAGGCATTGATCCGCACGTTACCCCGGCGAAGGATAAAGCCGCCGTCGATGTCGGCCTTTTCGTCGGACAGGCGAAGATTTCCTTTAAAACCGGGACCGAGTTTTTGATTGATCTGTTTGATGCACTTTTGATTGATCCGGGTTTCCTGCGCGCCGACCAGCACTTCTTCGTCGCCGGTCTGCACGGCCTTCATAATCAGACGGCTCATCAGATCCAGATAGGCCTCCTCCGGCAGGGCGTTGATTTTTTGTCGGGCCTTTTCAAAGACCTCATTGAGCAGATCGACTTTGGCGGCCAGCCGCTTTTTTTGCAGATCCATTCGCGCTGCCGCCAGCATCCGCGCCAGTTTGTCTTCTCCGGCGGTTTTGGCCTTCTCTTCGGTCTGTTGGGCATAATTCTGCCGACTGCCCTGAAGATCAGCCCGGCGTTGCTGGATCCTGCTGCGGGCCTGGTCCAAAATGGCCTGGGCCTCCTGCTGGGCCTGGGACAGTATCTTTTCTACTACCTGTTCGGCTTTCATAGACAATCCTGTTTTCTTTGGTTCCGGCGTTGGGGCTTACCCGAGATTGATTCCCATCAGAATTATCAGAAGGGACGTCAAAAAGCCCAGAATCGCATACAGTTCGACCATGGCGGCGAAGACCACCCCCGCCTGAAGGCCAGTTCCGGCCGCTTGGCAGCCATTAAGATACCCGCTGCGCCGGTTTTACCCTGAAGGATTCCGCTGGTCCAGCCGGCAATCGCCACTGGCAGGCAGGCTGCCAAGATCTGCAGGCCTTGATACCAGGTCACCGCAGCCACTCCGGTTCCGCCGAACATTCCCAGCTTGATCATCACAAACAGCCCGACCACAAAACCGTAGATTCCCTGCGTGCTGGGCAGTACCACCAGCAGCATCAGGGCGCCGTAGCGTTCCGGTTTTTCGCTCAGCACGGCGGTTGCGTTTTTGGCCGCGACGGTCAGTCCGGTCGATGAACCAATGCCGGCCAGAAATACCGCCAGGGCCGCTCCGGTCAGCGCAAATATCAATCCCATCATTTCCATCATACTTTTTGTCCTCTCGTTTTCAGTTTATGCGATTGTTGTTTGCAGCTTCCCCAATCAGGGGGCCGCTTTCGGTTTCTATGGCTTTACCTCGATATATTTATAGTCTTTGCGAAGCGGCAAAAAGTCCTGGCCGCCGCCGGTGAAAAATTTTGGGAAAAACTCCACAAACTGAAGCCGCATCGTATGCACAAACGCCCCAAGTACCGACAGGGCGATATTGAGCAGATGCCCCAGCACAAACACGACGGCTCCGGCTGCCCAGCCGACATACGGCGCCCCGGAGGCCAGTTTAACCAGCACATTGATCGCCATGCCAAACCCTGCGCCGACCATCCCCAGCGCCATCAGACGGGCATAGCTGAGCACATCGCCCATATAAAATACGGTGGAGAAGAGCTGATAGAATCCAAGCCCCAGTCGGCCGCCCCAGCCGCCGCTTCGGACGGTGAAGATTATAATCACCAGAGAAGTTAAAATCAGGATCAGCAGAAAGAGTCGGCCCAGATCTGCCGGAAGAATATCGCCGGCGACAAGCCCCAGGCCCAGCAGGCAGTTCAGATGAATGACCCAGACCAACTGGTCGCAGAGCGCGGCGGCCCAGTCTTTTCTAAATAGATTGGAAAAAAACGCGATCAGCAGGCCAAACTGAATTTGAAGATATCCAAGCCCCAGCGACAACAGGAAGAAGATCATCGGCTGAGTCATAGGATCAAACAGCATAATCCTTTGTCGCAGCCCCGGCTGATCGAGTTGAGGATTGCCTTCGATTATTTCGTACAGTTTTGTGCCTTGAGGGATCAGCGCAGAGGCCGCGTCGCCAAACCAGCCCCCCGTCGCCGCCCCGACCAGAAAAGTCGCCACTCCGCAGATCAGCAGCATCCGAAACATCTTTTTATCGCCCTGGGCCTTTTTCAGCATCCAGGCCAGCGCGGCAATCAGAAACAAACCGTATCCGGCATCAGCCAGGCACAACCCGAAAAAAACGGCAAAAAACGGCGCCAAAAACAAAGTCGGGTCAATTGAGGTTGGGATGGGCATTCCGTAAAGCCGGGTGACGGCCTCAAAAGGCCGCACCGGCGCGGCGTTTTCGATATCTACCGGCGGTTCTTCGCCTTCGCAGGGGATCAGAATTGTCACATCGCACGCTTCAAACCGTTTGACAATGGCCTCGACGCGCGGGTAGTCTTTTCGCCGAGTCCATCCTTCCAGAAATACCGTCGTTTGAGAGGTCGGCGAGGTTGTTTCCGCCAGTCGTCGGATCAGGAGATTGTGATAATGATCGGAGAGAATCTCCAGCGTCAGCCGCTGGTCCGAAAGATCCTGAGCGTCTTTTTTTGCCTTTTTCAGATCCGCTTCAATCTCGTTCAATTGATTTTGCCATCGGGCCAGGTTATCAGCGGCTGTTCCCTGCTGACCTTCAAAGTTTACCGGTTCAAACTCGTACTGGCGGAGAATCTTTTGAACCTCCGGAGAGGATTGCCGCATGCAGAGAATCAGGCAGGACTGCGCATTCAGTCCGCTGTCGACGCTTTTTACCACAGCCAGATCCGCCAGGGCTTCAACGGCCGCCTTAAAATGAGTTGTCGGGATCAATCCGGTTGAATAATGAACGCTTTTGAACTGACCCAACTGCTCGAGGGGGACCTGGAGTTTTTTCCATGGCGATAATCGCTGGATCTCTGTGCGAGCGGTCTCGGCCTGCAATTTTAGTTTTTCAATCGTTTGGCTGAGGGCTTCGGTTTTCTTCAGCAGCGCAGGGCCTGATGTGCCGACCGCGTCTGTGTAGGTTTTTCTATCGACGGCCACCCACGGCTGCAGCATCGATCTTCCATCCTGGGCCTTGGCGTGCTCCTTCAGGAATGCAGTCGCACGGCTTAGCCGGCCGATCAGTTCTTCCATTTCTCTGGGAGGTTTGACCTCCGCTTCCAACTGGGGCCATTCCTTGCTGACCATGGCCAGCTCGGCGTCCAGGATTTGCACAATCCCGGCTTCCTGAAGGGCTTCCAGCAGATCCGCCGCCTGGCTGCGGTGAGCGACGATCAAAATCTTTTCCATGCGGGAGATGGCCATGGCGAATTTCCGTATTCTCAGATTTTCATAGAATAAAAGAGTCTCGGTTCCGGTTGCCTGTCTTAGGCCTGAATTTGGGAAAGGACTTTGGATATACAGCCGTCCATACGGCCGCGGGCGCGCCGGCGAAGGTCTTCAATTTTCTGCTGCCCTTCCGCAACCAGCGCATCGACCTGTTTTTGTCCGTCCTTTTCAGCTTCGGCAACGGCCTGCTCGATCCTTTGTCGGCGATATTGTTGGGCCTGATCGTCGGCCTGATCATCTTCCTGCTTGGCCTGTTCTGTCAGTTCGGCGGCCTGTTGACGCGCCTGTTCAATGATTTGCCTGGCCTTCTGTTCTGCGTCTTTGATTTTCTGCACCAGTTCCATCGTGACTCTCTGCTCTTAACATATCGATTCGATTTCGGAGTGTAGATTATAGTCCAAACGGCTCATCAAACAAGAAAAAAGTCATTGGATTTCCGGTATTTAGATCCCGGACGCGGAGATTTGCGCAGTGGGCGGAGCAATCAGCCCCTTCTGTTCCATCGCGCGGAGAATCAATTCTCCGATTTGCTCTCTGTTAAAGATGGAATTGTCAAAAAACAAGGCAAACGCGGGTTCACGGAGATTTTTTTCCTCATAAAGGCGACGAATAAGCTTCCATTGCCGATCATTTTCCTCAATCTTGGCCTCGGCCGCAGATTTATCTATCTTTTCATAGATGCTAACATGGGCAACTCTCCAGTCTTTAGGCGCCTCTATGCGCACACTCAACCCATTTTCAATCCCTAAGGTGACCACTCCCATCCCGCTGCCTTGTCCGATAATAATGGAGTATCCCTCAAAGGCAATCGATCGCACTATCAATGCAACCTTCTTATAGATTTCAAAGCCGTCCGGGATTGAACCTTTTGTAAGACCTCGAAGAAAATCCTTTAAAACGTTGGGCTTTGCATACTGTTCCCGCTCGATAATTTCCTGAGGAATCCCTGTTTCTTCGGCCAATTGCTTAAGAAGTTCCTTACAGTACACCTTCCATGGTTTCTCCGGGTTGCGCAGGTTGAGTTTTTCAATCAGATATTGACCTAATTCAACATCTTCGCAGCCATACTGTCTGGAGATAACCAGATAAGGTCCAGGATCCTGTTTTCTTGAAAAATTTTCCAGATGATCCCGAAGATAGGCAGATATGGTTGACTTGTTCATCAATTCAGCCCTCTAAAAAGAAATCCTCTATACAGGCGACCGTTCCTGCTCATAAATTAACATACAAACTCAACCTGTAACTGTCAATCGGGAATCCTTGGGTTTATAAAGTCATTAAAAATATTCCGATAAAATGTTAAAATGGGAAGCATGGGGAGATTTTCAGTCTATAAGAAAATCAGCGGCGCGGCTGGTTTGGATCAGTTCATCTGGGCGGTCAGCCGTTATCAAAAGGGCCTCCGCTTCATCCAGAGAGTCGATCAGGGCCAATCCACGCTGTTTTCCCATCACACTGACTGCTGTGGACAAGGCGTCGGCTTCCATAGCCGTCGGAGCCAGAATCGTCACGCTGATCAATTCATTCGCCGAATCTCCGGTTGCGGGATTTAGGATATGGCTATACTTCTTTCCCTCTGACTCGGCGTATCGCCGATAGTCTCCGCTGGTGGCAATAGAAAAATCATTCAATTTTATCCTTTTTAATACTGTTTCGGCTTGCGGGTTTTGCAGTCCAATAATCCAGTCCTTGGCCGGCGCCGGCGGCCGACCAAAACAGCGGATATTACCCCCAATATCGACCATTCCGCCCAAAGCGCCCTTCTGTCGAATCGCCTCAATCGCCAGATCTACCGCAAATCCCTTGGCAATGCCCCCCAGATCCAGTTTCATTCCCTCTTTTGCCAGTTGAACGGTCTGACTCTGCAAATTGAGGATCATTTTTTCATAACCGACTTTGGCCCTGGCATCTTCGAGTTGTTCTGGGGTTGGCCGAATGCCGGTCTTTTCCATCTGGCGCCACAGCGCCACCTCCGGCCCGACGGTAATATCAAAGGCCCCGCCGGACAATCGGCTGTACTCTTGGGATGCACATAACACCGCAAACAGATCGGGACTGACGGGCGCTTCCTTTCCAAAGGCGGTACGGCTGAGTTCTGACAGTTCCGATTTGGGGTCGCGATCATTCATCGATTGATTAATCTGCGCCATTGTTTCAAATGCCGTTTTTATACAGATTTGGGCGATACGCTGATCCGGGGCCACAACTGTCACCTGGGCCAGTGTCCCCATAACCGGATGAAATCCGCTGCTTTCCGTTACGGGCGTGCGGTTTCGGCTGGCGGTCTGCCACAGCGCCGCCAGCAGGGCCAGCCCAAAGAGCAGACTAAACAGAATTTCAAACGTTCTTTTCTTCATACGGTAAAACGATTCCAAATACACAGACAGTGTTTATAATGTCATTATGGTAGTGAAAAAGAGTCAGTCTGTAAAGGAACAGGTCAGCCGACAGCTGCTGCCGATGGTGCGAAAACCCGCCCGTTATATTGGCGGCGAGATCAACCAGATCCGCAAGGATCCGGCCCAGATCCAAATCCGTGTGGGTCTTTGCTTTCCGGATATCTATGAGATCGCGATGAGCCATACGGGCCTGGCGATTCTCTATGAGGTCATCAATCGCATACCGGCAGTTGCGGCCGAACGAATCTTTGCTCCCTGGCTGGATGCCGAAGAGGTCATGCGAAAAGAGGGGATCGCTCTTTTTTCGCTGGAATCGCGCACGGCGGCCGCGGATTTTGACATCCTTGGTTTCAGTATGACCAATGAATTGTGCTATACCAATCTGCTGAACATGCTCGATCTGGCGGGGCTGGAGGTGCGGGCCGCTGACCGCAAAGAGGAAGACCCGCTGATTATCGTCGGCGGACAGGCCGCCAACTGCGCTGAGCCGATAGCGCCCTTTGTCGATCTGTTTGTGCTGGGCCAGGGAGAGGAGGCGGCGGTGCAGCTGATACAGTTGTATCAATCCGCACGTCAAAGGGGCGTTAATAAACAGCAGTTTCTGCGCCAGGCAGCCCGATCTCTGCCGTTTGTGTATGTTCCGGCTTTGTATAAATGCAGCGGCGGCGGGTCTCAACCTATTCGCTTTGAGGCCATCGAAGAGGGGCTGCCCTTGCGCTTTGAAGATGCGCAACTTGATGATTTTGACAACGCCCCTGTGCCCGAGGCCCCTATTGTGCCTTTTGTACAGGCCGTCCATGAACGCATCAGCATCGAGGTCATGAGGGGCTGCCCGGGGCGCTGCCGTTTTTGCCAGGCCGGATACTGCCGCCGTCCGATGCGATATCGATCTGTGGACCGCATTGTAGAACTGGCCAAAAAGCAATATGAAAACACCGGCTTTGATACGATCAGTCTTTTGAGTCTTTCAACCGGCGAGTATCCCTGGCTGGAAGAATTGATTGAAAAACTGACGGCCTGGTTTGCTCCGCTACACGTGGGTCTGTCGGTTCCCAGTCTGCGGGTTGGGCAGCAGTTGAAGCTGCTGCCCCAATTGATGACTTCGGTTCGCAAGGGCGGTCTGACGATTGCCGTCGAAGCGGCCGACGAGCGGCTGCGCCAGGCGATTCGAAAACCAATTTCCGATGCGGATTTATTCGCCGCCGTGCGCTCGGCCTACCAGGCGGGCTTCCAGAAGGTCAAGCTGTATTTTATGGTCGGCCTGCCCGGCGAAACAGACGCCGACATCGTGCGGATTGTCGATCTGTCGTATGAACTGGGGCGATTGAGAAAGGAAATCGACGGCAAACTCGCCTCGGTCAGCGCCTCGGTCAGCTGGCTGGTGCCCAAACCGCATACGCCGTTTCAGTGGCTCGGTCAAAAGCCCCTGGAATATTTTCAGCGGGCTCGGGGGCTTTTGCTGGATCGCCGAAATCAGCTGCGGGCGCGATGCGTGCAGGTCAAATACCACAAAATGGAGCGAAGCGTACTCGAATCGGCTATGGGCCGAGGCGACCGCCGGTTGGCCGATGTGATCGAAACCGCCTGGCGCAGCGGCGCTAAATTTGATCTGTGGGATGAGGCCTTTGATTTTCCTCTGTGGACAAAGGCCTTTGCCGAGCATGGAATGGATCTTTGCGCCGAGGCCTGCCGATCCTTTACGCCAGAGCAAATCCTGCCCTGGGCGCATCTGGGAGGACCCAAAGAATCATATCTGCTGCGACAGTATCAGCAGGCCCTGCGAGAGTTAAGTTTGTAAAGGGTTTATATTCCCCTGGGATTGACGCTACTGTCCGTTGGTCCATTTGCGGATGCCGGGGGGTTGTCTGATGCCGCATCGCCCATTGGACAGATGAAAGTCCTTGATAATCCGGGCGGCTTCCTGCGGGTCGTCGCACAGGGTAAAGACATTTATATCCTGCGGGTCGATATAATGATGCTTTTTGTCCAGCATCTCCGACATCCAGTCAATCAGTCCTTTCCAAAATTCACGGCCCATGCAGATTACAGGAAAATGGGCCTGCTTGAGGGTCTGGATCAGGACCAGGGCCTCAAAAAACTCATCCATGGTTCCATAGCCGCCGGGCATGACGATAAACCCGAGGGCATATTTGAGAAACATCACCTTGCGGCAGAAAAAATAACGAAAGTGCAAAGGCAAATTTTGATATTTATTTGGCACTTGCTCGTGGGGCAGTTCGATATTCAGACCGATGCTTTTGACGCCCGCCTGGCGCGCTCCTTTATTGGCTGCTTCCATAATCCCTCCGCCGCCTCCTGTGATGACCGCAAAGCCCGCCTGTCCCACAAAACGCGCCGTATCAACAGCCAGCTCATAATAAGGATCGCCCGGTTTTATTCGCGCCGAACCGAAGATAGAAACCGCCGGACCGACGCGGGACAGTTCATCAAAACCTTCCACAAATTCGGCCATAATCCGGAAGACGCGCCAGGTTTCCTCGGCCCCCATATTACGATAATCTGTCATCTTTTTCTCCACAATCAGGTTGATGCAATCGTATCTATATCGTCAAATTGAACGATAAAATCAAGCGAGATCAGCAGGAAGCTAAATCTGCATCAGCAAACAGCCGCCGACGCGCAATAAAAAACGATCTCCCCCGGAAGAGATCGTTTTTTATCGTTCGCTCGCACGTGCCGAGCAGATTTTCCCGGCGGCGCCCTGCACCTGCGGACGCTACAGCGCAGGCGCCGGACCGGTGGTCTGTGCTTCAAACAACTGAACCGGCAGCAGCACTTTCAGCGGCGAACTTTTCGGGTATCGAATACGATACAGCAGCCGTCGAAGCGATTCAGCCCCTGTCCGAATCGCCGGGACAGCCACACTGGTCAGTCGCGGGCATCCGAGCGTATTGTCTTCGCTGTTGTCAAAACCCGTTATGGAAACATCCCCCGGAATCCGGATCCCCCGATCAAACAGTCCTCGGCAAAGCAGATATCCTACCCAGTCATTGGCGCAAATCCATGCCCGCACTCCCAACCGAACACGATCCAGCGCCTTTTCAATTTGTCCGTTTGTTTCAAGTTCTTTGTCTTCAATAGTCCCCGGCGAAAGATCGCAGATATTGTCGGGAACAAACGGCAGTCCCAGACGATACAGCGAGGCGACATACATGGCAAATCGGTTTCTTGCGTGCGCCGCCTGACCGCAGCGGCCGAAAAAGCCGATCTGCGTGTGTCCGCGTTTGACCAGATGATCCATCAGCATGGAAATACCCTGGCCCTGGTCAATGTCGATTACATCCAGCGCAAGCGGCGGATAATCATATTGAATTGATACGCAGAGAAAACTTTCCATCAGGGTGCGCACAACATCCGTCGGCCATTGATTGACCAGAATCAGCCCTTGGATCTGTCCGTCGCGCATCGCCGGCGGCTGATGCTCCGGATACAAAATCTGTCGGCTGTCTTCTTCGTTGATATAGTGCAGGATCAGCGAGACGTTCATCTTAGCGCACTTTTCGCTCATTCCGGCAAAATAATTTGTATGCTGCCATTCATGATGTTTGCGCAGAATCAGAACTCCTACCATACAGGGCTTGAGTTCCTCGTCTTCCTCGATTGCCTGGCGGATGTGTGTTCCTGTATCATAACCCAATTTGCTGGCCATATTTATGACACGCTGGCGGGTTTGGGTATTGATATCGGGATAGTCGCCTCGGAGCGCCTTGGAAACGGTTGCTACTGAAATCTTCAGATTTTCTGCGATATCTTTCTGATTTATCCGTTTCCTTGTCATAATAGGTAAGATACCGAAATTATTCGAAAAAGAAAAGAAAATTCCGAAAATTTTCGGAAAAATTAAAAAAAGACTCCTGTTGTGTCTATAAGATGATTGTTAACAATCAGTTATGAATTGAACCCTAAAAAGTTGATCCAACTGCCTCGGCAAAAAACCGGATCAATTCCTCAGTTTCTTCCCATCCGATGCAGCTGTCGGTCAAAGAAAGGCCGAATTGAAGGCCGCCGGGCGTCCCGATGCTTTGTTTGCCTTCCTTGATGAAACTTTCAAGCATAATCCCGGCAATGCTCTTGTTGCCTGTGCGGATTTGGTCGGCAATATCCAAAAGAGTTTCCCGCTGGCGTTTATGGTTTTTGTGCGAGTTGGCATGGCTGCAATCAATGATGATGCCGTTGGGAATCTGGGCCTTTCGTAGCAGTACCTCGGCAAATGCCACATACTCGCTGGTATAGTTAGGCCCGCTGCTTCCGCCCCGCATTACCAGATGGCCGTATTTATTGCCGCGGGTTTCGGCGATAATTACCTTCCCATGGCGGTCGATTCCAAGAAACGAATGCGAACTGAGGGCGGCCCGGATCGCATCCAGCGCGATTTCGAGGTTGCCGTCGGTAGCGTTTTTAAAACCGATCGGCATTGACAGACCGCTGGCCATCTGCCGATGGATCTGCGATTCAGAGGTCCTCGCCCCGATGGCGGCCCAACTGACAAAATCGGCAAGATATTGCGGTACGATTGGATCCAAAAATTCTGTCGCCGCCGGCAGGCCGATTGTCGAGATTTCCGTTAAAATTCGTCGTGAAATCCGAATTCCGTTGTCGATATCATAAGATCCATCCAGCCGCGGATCATACAAAAGCCCTTTCCAGCCCAGCGTTGTACGCGGTTTTTCGAAATACGTCCGCATCACCAAAAGAAGTTTTTCGGCGGTATCCTCCTGCAATTTTCTCAAACGACGGGCATATTCCAGCGTGGCCTCCTCATCATGCAGACTGCACGGGCCGGTAATGACGACCCGGCGTCGATCTCGGCCGGTCAAAATATCCTCAATCGCATGGCGGGAGGAGGCGACAACGCGGGCCTGCTCCTTGGTCTGCGGCAGCTGGTCCTTGATCTGATCGGGGCTGATCAGCGACTTAAAACAACGTATATTCAGGTTATCTGTAGTTTCCATTTTTTGTTGATCCGGTTTTCTTATATATAGCGATCCTTAAGAAAAACAGCTATTATAACAAAATAGCGCCGTTTTGCAAGATGCCCGCTTCCGTTAGTTGTTGTTTTTTATGGCTGATTCGAACGGCCGCTTTTATAATACTCGGGCTGGATTACCCGGACTTGGTTTTGCTAAAAAAGGAAGAGTATTATGGCTGCTAAAAAGAAAAAACAGACCGCCCTGCAGATCTGTATCCTCACGGTCACAGGCAAGGACAAGGTCGGCATCATTGCCCGTATTGCCGCCTCGATGGCCCGTGCCAATATTATTGGTTCTTGAATAAATAAACGAAAGGCTCATATTTTTAGCTTTGCACAATGGAAAAACGAACGAAGCAAAGA
>JAKJEN010000036.1 GCA_022705405.1 Planctomycetota bacterium
AACCCGCCTTCGCCTGATCGGCTGACTATCCGGACGGCGAGGGTGTTTTTGCCGAGCCGTAGCAGATTTTCAGGGATCCGATAGATCCGGGGAGGATAGCGGTAGGAAGTGGAGCCCACCGGCACGCCGTTGAGATAGACATCGTCGCTGTCAATAATGCAGCCCAGATCCAGTCGGGCGGGCTTGGCGGCCAGAGCGGATGGGATCGCAATTTCTTTTCTGAACCAGACGATGCCGTTGAAGGAATCCAACGGCCCATCGGCCCA
The DNA here is from genome assembly GCA_022705405.1 of Planctomycetota bacterium. Taxonomy (GTDB): domain Bacteria; phylum Planctomycetota; class Phycisphaerae; order Sedimentisphaerales; family Anaerohalosphaeraceae; genus JAHDQI01. The sequence goes on from JAKJEN010000036.1 coordinate 267, forward strand.
AAGCCCCGGGATCTGTAGGGCAGGCCATGCAGAGGCGTCAAAGGCGGGATCATACCAGGGCGTTTGCCCTTCGGCCGTCCCTGTGTCGGCCGATTTTATCCCCGCATACCAGGCATCCTGAGCAGATTTATCGTTTTCAATGATCTGCCGGAGATACTCTTTGTTTTTGAAGCGAACGGCGGTTTCCAGATAGGCGGGAAACCGTCGAAGGGCCTCCTCGCTCAGCCAGGCCTGCACGGGAGTACCGCCTGCGGCGGCGTTAATCAGACCGATGGGGACGCGATATGTTTTGTACAGGTCTTGCGCAAAGAAATAGCCGACGGCGGAAAAGCGAAGGACCGTCTGCGGGTTGGAGGATTCCCAACAGCCGCCCTGGAGATCTTCTGCCGGAGCGTTAAAATCGTATCGGATGGGAACTGCGAATTGCCGAATAAACGAATTTTCGGACTCGGCGATATCTTCGGCGTAGCGGTCTTTAACCCGATCCATCGGCAGGACCATGTTGGACTGGCCGGAACAGATCCAGACATCGCCGACCAGGATGTCGCGGAGAACGATCTGATTATTTGCATGGATCTGCATTTCATAAGGTCCGCCGGCATCCGCTGCAGCAAGCCGAATCGACCATCTCCCGTCCGGGCCGGCGACAGAGGCGACGGTTTGACGGTTGAACACGACGGTTATTTTCTCGCCGGGATCGGCCCATCCCCAGATCTGCGCCGGGATATGTCTTTGGAGGACCATGCCGTCGCTGAGCAGAAGCGGCAGGCGAACATCGCCCGGCGAAAATTGAAACAACATCCCCAGGATGCAAGCGGAGGCACATATCAATTTTCGCAGATCCGTCTTCATGGCTTTGCGCGCTGATTTCTGTTGACCCTGTTTTGCCCAACCGGCCGCCAAGTATAACAAGATCTCCAAGGATAGAAAAGCCCGATTCAGACGCGGCTTGGCAAATTGCCCCGATCTGCCGACAAGGAGAAATACTTATGCAGGGATCAAATTGGAACTGGGAAAGCGAGCGGTTTTATTTTCTTTGCCGGCAGGCAGTGCGCGGGTAAGCCATTTATTGTTGCCGGCGGTGAGGAGGGCATAAGGACTGATCCAGGCCAGCCCAGCCAGCCAGAACAACGAATAAGCAAAGACGCCTTTTATGTCAAACGGCTACGAAAGCCCATCCTTATAGTCTATGTTTGATGTCTCCAATGAAGAGTGTCTCCCAAATCAAATCGTGCTGATTGTATCAAATTTTACCGATTAACTCAAAAATAATTCAACTGAATCGTGGGGTGGCCGTGCACTCGTCAGCTGGATTATGTTTTGCCATCGGTGTATCTTGCGGTTATAAAAGCAGGTGTTTTTTCGGCTGGCGGAATCAGTTCGGTTCACCGGCCGACCTTTTCAAAAATACAAATAGAAAAATAAAATTGGCTTGGAGAAGAAGTGGATGACCTCTACAAAAAAGAAATCGGCTCAGAAATCGATCAAATCCTCTCCGGCGAGAAAACAGCCGGGTTTTTTGCAGAACGCAAGGGTTTATCTTTCGGGTCCGATGGATTTTGTACACTGCCGCAAAGAAGAGAAAAAGTGGGGCTGGCGGGTTCGGGTAGGCCAGTTTCTGGCGGATCTGGGAGCGACGGTTTTCGATCCCTGGTCCAAGCCGAGCGTGCTGGGCATGTACGGGTACGGCCGCGAAGGCGAAAAGTCCGCCCGCTTGCGGGAGACCTGGACCTTTGAGCAGAGCCCGGAGGGACAGGCGGTCAGGAAACAATGCTGCCAGAGGTTTCGGGAAATCATGCACCTGGATCTGCGGATGGTGGATATCAGCGACTTTGTCATTGCCTGCAGCCCGACCAATATCTACAGCGTCGGCACGCCGCACGAAATTATCGTGGCCACACAGCAGCACAAGCCCGTGCTGTTTGTCAGCCCGCCGGTAACGTTTACCGCCCTCGATCATCTCAGAAAGCATCTGACCGATCGGCAGGATCGAAAAGCGCTCAAGTACCTGGCGGATCTGGAAAGACAGGTTCCGATCAAGACCAATCCGAGAGGCGTTCCGAGTTTGTGGTATATGCCGCTGATCGGGAGCGAAAACTTTTTTGACGGGTTCGGTTTTGCCCGCTACCGGGAACGCTTTCGCTGGGTTCCCGATCCGGCCGACCGGCTGGAAGAAAAACGGCCTCCGAAGCGGCCCTTGCTGCCGTTTTTAGAGGAACTGCACCAAAGCGGAAAGGCCCCGGAGAAATGGGATCCGGTTGCCGGCAAAATGACTCCGGATGACGACTGGCTGCTGCTGGATCTGGCCCGACAAAATCAGCCCTGAAGAATGATCTTCTCTGCACATAGAAAAAAAGACATCCGTTTCAGGCATGTCTGTTTTAACGGAGGAGGAGGGATTCGAACCCCCGGTACCTTTCGGTACAGCGGTTTTCAAGACCGCCACCTTAAGCCACTCGGTCACTCCTCCAAGAGCTCGAGTTATCCTCCGGGTTATAGCATAAAAACGGGTTTCGGGCAAGTCAAATCAGGGGCTTTGCCCTTTCTGCGCATAAAAAAAGCCCCGCCGTCAGAGCCGGGGCCTTCTATTTCTTCAGCGTGCCGGATCAATCGTTACGGCCCCAGATCCAGTTCTGATCGGCCAGGGAATAATCGACGATCTCCTCCGGTTTGAAATAAAGTCCGATTTCATAAGCGGCCGACTGCGGGCTGTCAGAGCCGTGGATCAGATTATAGCCCCTGCTGCAGCCGAAATCGCCGCGGATTGTTCCCGGCTCGGCGTCAAAACCAAAGGTTGCTCCCATCAGTTTGCGGGAGATCTGAATTGCCCCTTCGGCCTGCCAGACCATCACCAAAACCGGACTGGAGGACAGATATTTGACAACGCCTTCAAAAAAGGGCTTGCCTTCATGAACGGCATAGTGCCTTCGGGCCAGCGCCTCCGGAATCTGCATGAATTTGGCCGCGGCCAGTTTAAGGCCTTTGTCTTCAAAGCGGCTGATAATTCGGCCCATTTTATGGCGATGCACCGCATCCGGCTTGAGGATGATCAGAGTTTGCTCCTGCATAATCTGCTCACATGCCGACATCAGCGGGCGCTGGGAACGATAAAGATTTCCACCCGCCGGTTGGCTGCGCTGCCGCCTTTATTGGGTTTGTTCGGTTCGACCGGCCGGAACTCGCCAAACCCCTTAACGGCAAAACGATCCGGCGAAAGACCGGCAGAGGTCAGCACGTTCAGCACGGAGATAGACCGGTGAACAGACAGATGCCAGTTGGTCGGATGAGACTGGAGCGTGCTGGCTTTTTTGATCGGGACATCGTCGGTATGGCCGACGATGACCATATCGAAGGCATTGCCTTCGGGGCTGTTCATAATGCCGGCCAGTTGTTTGAGGGAACTGACGGCGCCGGCGGCGACTTTATCGCTGCCCAGATCAAACAGCAGGTCGCTCTTGAATTTGAGCGAACCAGTGGCCTCGTCAAAGGTAATCATATCGCTGGTCTTGGCAAACTCCTGCAGTTTGATATTCAGATCCGGCGGCAAAGGAGCCCCGGAGGCAAGCAGTTGGGCCTGCATCTGGGCGATCATGGCTTTCTTTTTTTCCAGATCGGCTTCCAGCGCGGCGATCAGGGCGTTCTTGGCTTCCAGATCCGCCCCGCCCAGACCGGCCAGCGCTTCTTTGTCTTTCAGGCATTTATCCAGATTGATCCCGCACTGGGTCAGACTATTTTCCAGTTCGGTGATGCGATCCTGCTGAAGGCGATTTTGTGCCCGCAATTCATCCAGTCCCGGATTGCAGCACCCGCCGATGGTCAACAATCCAATCAAAGCGACGCTCGCGGCCAACATCCTGCTTGTATTCATAGCAAATCCCTTTCTCTTGTCCAAAAACTCCTTTTCAGTATCTTCAGCCGGGTTTTTGAGGTTTTGGCTGCCTGTTCCCCGTCCGGCCAGAAAGTCCGTCTTCTTTATTTAATCGGTATTCGGGACGAAAATTATTTTATTTTTTCTTTTTTTTCTCTTTTTTTGCGGGTTTCTCTTTTTTGGGTTTCTGATAAACCTCGGCGGAGGCGGGCTTTTTCTCGCCGAATACAGAACCAAAAACAGCCAGCAGGATCAGCGTCAGGACAAACAGCCCGATTACGATCCACCAGGTCATTGAAATGCCTGCCAGTTGCGAGCCGGCCACAATATTCAGAAGCCCCGGCCGAATCTGAAGCAGACCGGCTCCAAGAGCAATCGTCGCAATAATCAGCGCCGCAAAAGGAACCAGCATAGCCAACCCGTAGGCCGTTGTAGCCGGATCTACCGGCGCTGCCGCGACCAGTTGGGCCGCCGGACCGGCGCCGATCCCGGCTGGGATTGGCGCGGCCATGTGATCCGATTCAGCCATCGGGGCCGCAGGGGTTCTAAGATCTTCTAAGGGGGCCTCCTGTGCAGGAACTTCATCCAGCAGGCTGACCGGCTCTTCCGCAGCAGCTGCCTCGCCGATGCCCCCGCCAGCTGCCGCGTCTGCGCCCGCCGGAAGGATATCATCCAGAACCGCACCCAGAGAGGTGTCGTCGGCCTGCAAAGAAAGATCCAGAAGTCCCGATCCGCTGCCGACGCTTTCCATATTGGCATCGGCGTCCAGACTTTCGATTTCATCCAGTTCCCCGGCGCTGGTTTCCCCTTTGGTGTCGGCGGCCAGTTTATAGCCGTCGTCGGTTTCATCCAGAACATTGATGCCCAAAGAACTGGCCCTCGTATCATCGGAGGCCAACTCGTCGCCGGCCATACTCAGGCCAAAACCGCCTTCGCTTTCGGTGTCTTTGCCGGAACCGGGCTTGGTCTGGTTGTTTTCATCCGGCTCAAGAATGATTTCAGAGGTTTCTTCTAATTGCAGGTTAAAGTCGGTTCCCGCGGCAGTCAGATCCAAAAGCCCCATCTGATCGGCCGACAAACCATCCACCTGGGTCTGGTCAAACAGGGGCTGGCCCTTGTCAAGATACTGACGAAGGGAACCTTCTTTCACCAGATCCTTGATCTGGTCTTCGGTTTTGCCGAGTTTTTCCATGACTTCCTGCAATGTGTAGTATTTGCCTGCCATATTAATTTCCTGTACCTGTTGTGTCTGTTTTACTTTTGATTTCTGTTGTGCCGACCGGCTCCCCAGGACCGATGGCCTCAATCATCTGCTGCTGATGGATATTTTCAAGGGCATTTCGAATCTGCTGGGGCGTCGGCTCGGCGCTGTTCCATTCATTCAGGAGCCGATCATATTCCCAGGTCCGTGCCGCCATCAGCCGAATCTGCTTAAAACCGGTCTGGCGATCGAAAAGTTCATAAACCCAAATGGTTTTACTTCGCGTATCGACCATCGCGATTCCCTGGTTTTCGCGGCTGATCTGAACCGGGATTACCTGAATCGAGGGCTGACCAGCTTGGTCAGCGCCGGCCCGGGCGATTTTTACCCAGTCGGGACTATTGAGCAACAGTCCGGCGGCCAGCAATCCAACCAAAAGCCCCGCGGTAAACCGAAACAGGTCTGGAGATTTCATTTCTTCTTAATCTTGCCTAAATTGTGCAATAATACACGTTTAACCTTAATTTGATTATACAGGGCTTCCAATCCGTTGCAACTGCTTTTTTCCACAGGATAAAATGGATATTTCGTCAGTTTCTACTTTCACTGCGAAGTTTGACAAAATACCCAAATTAATCTTGGACCTTACAATCAAGATGTCTTATATCTTTATAGTCCCGCGGCTTTTTGGAGTTTCTTTGCCATATCCGTCTTTTCCCAGGTAAAATAGGGGTGATTTCGCCCGAAATGCCCGTTTCGGGCCGTCTCTGCAAAGATCGGCCGACGCAGTTTCAAGTGGTCGATCATTTTTCTTGGGGTTAACGGAAACAATTTTCGCACAAGGGCTTCCAGTTTCGCTTCCTCAATCTTAGCCGTTCCTTCGCTGTTGATCAAAACGCTGATGGGTTCTGCGATGCCGATGGCGTAGGACAGTTGGATCTCGCAGGCGTCGGCCAGACCGGCGGCGACGATGTTTTTGGCGATATAACGAGCCATATAACTGGCCGAACGATCCACCTTGGTGGGGTCTTTTCCGCTGAAGGCCCCGCCGCCGTGACTGCCCCGTCCGCCATAGGTATCAACGATGATCTTTCGTCCGGTCAGACCGCAGTCGCCTTTGGGGCCGCCCACCTCGAATCGACCGGTTGGGTTAATGTGGAAGACGATGTTTTTATCTACCAGCCGTTTCGGCAGAACCGGCAGAATGACTTTTTGAATCAATTCTTTTTTGGCGGCGGCGGACATGCGGTTGGTTTTTTTGTCCACAACGCTGGGATCGTGCTGGGTGCTGCACACGACGGTATGGATGCGACTGGGTTTTCCGTTGTCGGCGTATTCAACGGTGACCTGACTTTTGCCGTCCGGACGAAGCCATTTGATTTTGCCGCTCTGCCTCATTTGGGCCAGTCGCGAGGTAATCTCGTGAGCCAGAAAAATCGGCAGCGGCATAAAACCGGGCGTTTCGCGGCAGGCATAGCCGAACATCAGACCCTGATCGCCGGCCCCGCCTGTATCGACGCCCATCGCGATATCCGGGCTCTGCTGCTTGAGCGTCACCAGAACCGCGCAGTTATCGGCGTCAAACCCGATATTCGGGTCGGTATAGCCGATTTGGCGAATGGTTTTTCGAGCGATCTCAGGGATATCGACGATGGCTTTGGAAGTCACCTCGCCGCAGATAACGACCATGCCTGTGGATACAAGGGTTTCACAGGCGACGCGGCTGGCCGGGTCCTGAGCCAGCATAGCGTCAAGGATCGCGTCGGAAATCTGGTCGGCCACCTTGTCAGGATGGCCCATGGTAACAGATTCGCTGGTAAACAAATGTCCCCGTATACGGGAACAGGGCTTCAAAAAGGGCTGTGTTTTTCCCATCAATAGACTCCTGAATGACGTAAATTCAATTTTCAAAGGGCGTCAGTATATCTGCGTTCGGAAAAAGCGTCAATTGAAAAGGAATCCGTTGAATATCGCTTTCGATTAAACAAGAGGGTCAATGCCGAGAAAATTAAAAAAATTTTTCGTTTTTTGGCTTGACAGGGAAATAACCATTGATTTAAAATGCTTTAATAGCAAACGGTTGCTAAAAGGTATTAAAAAATGCTGCCGATTTCTAATCAGATTGAGGGGTTTTTAAACAACAATCCAGCCGCGTGGCGGATATTCAATTGAAACAGAAACTATTTTCGGAGGACGAAAGATGAAACGAGCGCTTGTTTTGGGATGTGTTGCAGTTCTTTTTTGCGCAGCGGCCCATGGGGTTCTGCTGCCTGTGGCCAACGGGGGATTTGAAAGCGGTACAACCGACTGGACGCTGAATCTGCTGGGGGCCGGCTCCACGATGGTCAGTTCCGCCGACTCTCCGCTGAGCGGGCGTTTTTCAGGAAAGTTTGAAACCAACTGGCAGGGCGGCGGCGGGGTCAAGGCCGAAATCATGCAGACCGTGACCGGCCTGACCGGCGGAACGGCTTATGATTTTGATCTGTGGGTAAAAGGGAAAATGGGTCCGGGCGGGGTGGCCTGGGCGGAAATTAAGTGGTTCAACGCCAGTAATATTCAAATCGGCGGAACCGGCCTGATCAATCTGTTTGCGGGTCTTTCCAGTTCGACCTATCAGCAGAAGGGCGGAACCTACACGACACCGGCGGGAACGGCTATCGGCCAGGTATCCATTCGACTGGAAGGCGGCGCGCTGGCGGCCTACAATATACTGTATGTGGATGATGTGTGCATTCCGGAGCCGACCTCGCTGGCTTTGCTGGGCTTAGGCGGTCTTTTTCTTCGCCGTCGTTAATCGTTTGTAAAACAGGAAGACGGCCTGCACCGTGTCGGCCGTCTTCTTTTTGATCTGATGGGGCGGTAAGCGGGGCGGTATAGTCTCTGAAAGGCGGTTGGTATGGATCGAATCACAGGCAGGATATCAACTCATTTCTTTTTTATTCTGTGGATCTTTTTTTCAATTCTAAATGCGGGACAGGCGGAGGTAATCTGGTCCGACGAGTTTGACGGCTCGTCCATTGACGCTTCGATCTGGACCTACGATGTCGGCGGCTGGGGTTGGGGCAATGGCCAGTTGGAGTACAACACGGCCCGTCGGGAAAATTCCTATATTGAAAACGGAAATCTGGTCATCGAAGCGCGGCGGGAGTATTATAAGGAAGAGACCGCCAATCAATTCACTTCGGCCCGCATGCTGACGCAGGGACGTTTTGCCTTCAAATACGGCACACTGGAAGCCCGGATCAAAATGCCTGATGTCGCCAATGGATTATGGCCGGCCTTCTGGCTGCTGGGCAATAATTTTGACGGGGTTCCCTGGCCTGAGTGCGGTGAGATTGATATCGTGGAGATCGGCTCCAAAGCCGGGATTCAGCAGGGACTACAAAATCGAAAAATCAACTCCGCAATTCACTATGATACTGTCGATGACCTTGTTTTCGATCCGTCCACGTATGCCTATGATGCCGGATGGGTAGATGCGCCGGTGGATCTGAATCTGGATTATCATCTCTATAAACTGGTATGGACCCCCACGGAGATTACGGCCTATCTGGATGATGTTCCCTACTGGTCCTTTGACATCACCGCCGACTATCTTCAGGAGTTTCATCAGCCGCATTTTCCGATCCTGAACATTGCCGTAGGCAGCTGGCCCACCGGCTATACCGGGATTTATGATCCGGCGGGCATTACGGCGTCCTTTCCGGCCAGGATGTATGTGGACTGGGTCCGGCTGACGGCGCATCCGGCTACAGAAGTATTTTTCGGAACCGATAAAGAGGAAAACGGAAATTTTGGTATTTTTACGGAAACCACGCCCGTCAGCAAGGCGCTGACTTTTATTGAAGAAGGGCAGGAAGGACCCGATTTCAATTACAGCGATCTGGCCGTCCTGTATATCTGGAATAATCTGACGCAAGCCGACCCGCCTGCGCCTTCTGAAGGAAGTCAGTGCTGGTCGTTTACCGCCGCGGCGGGGAACTGGTATGGAATGGGGGTTTTTGTTCCGACCTTCCGCAATATGAAAAACTACTCCGACGGAATTTTGCATCTGGATATGGCCACAACTACGCAGGAGACCATCAAGATCGGCGTTAAGAGTTCTGTCGGCGGAGAATCCTGGCTTTTCCTGAAAGCCGCAGGCGAGCAGTTCGGGCTGGTGCGAGACGGCGACTGGCATCATGTTCAGATTCCGCTGAATCGATTTGCCAATACAGATTTTCAAACGGTGCATCAAATGCTCATGATTGCCGGCGATCCGCCCGCCTCGGCGGTCGCTTTATCGATTGATAATGTCTGGTGGGAACCCAGCGCCCCCAGAGAAACGCCGGCCGACGGAAACTTCGGCATCTATACGGAGACGGCTTCACACAAAGACGCAGGGGAGTTTGGCTTAGGCGAAGACGGGCAGTTTTTCGTCTGGGAGCAGACGCTGGTGGACAATACGCAAACCCCCTTCGAGGGAGCCGAAAGCGTCAGTTTAAAATCCGCGCCGGGCCAGACCTGGTTTGGATGCGCCTTTACGCCCAACCGCAAGTACAATCTGACGGCCTTTCGCTATCCGGAAAGCAAACTGTGTTTTTCTCTGAAAACCAGTTCATCGACCGCCTTTCGTGTGGGAATGAAAAGCGGCAATATCGCAGGGGTCGGTCAAAAATGGATTTCTTTCACATCCGGCAGCGATCCGTACGGTTTTGTGCGCGATGGACAATGGCATCAGATCCGGATTCCGATGTCGGATTTCATCGCGGAAGTGGATCTTTCGGAGGTCTCCCAGTTTTTTGAAATTCTGGGAACCGACGGTCCGATCTCCGATCTTGAACTGGACGATATTTATCTGACCGGAGGCGGCAGCCCCCAAATCGGCGACAGCAATCCTCCCTCTGTCGGCATTATCCGCCCTGCCAACGGAGATTTTTTTGCCCCCGGCGAAAACGTGACGATCGAGGCCCAGGCCGCCGATGCGGACGGGACGATTGTCAAGGTGGAGTTTTTTGAAGGAAGCACATGGCTGGGCGAGGACCTGACGGAACCTTATACCTATGTCTGGAACGACATTCCGGAGGGGACTTATGTGTTCCGAGCCAAAGCGACCGACAGCAATGATCTGACGCGGATGTCCCAGCCGGTGACGATTTATGTGGGAACTCCGCAGCTGTCTTCCGTGCGAGTCGCCCCATCAACAGCCGATGTGGAGGAAGGGCTGTTTAAGAAATTTACCGGCAGGGGATTTGATCAGTTTGGCCGGGAGTTTCCGCTTCCGGAGGGGTTGCGATGGTCGGTTTCCGGAGGCGGCGTCATCGACGAAAACGGATTCTTCGCGGCCGTCAATCCCGGCGGACCCTATACGATAACGGCGACGGAGGCCCAGGAAGGAACTTTGACGGGCACGGCGAAAGTGAATGTATTCGTCGGCGGTTTGTGTACCGGAGCGGCGGCCAACGGAGATTATACCTGGGAAGCCAGCGGCATCCCCGACGCCCCGGCCATCGCCTTCATTCCCTCAGATCCCGGCATCGGGAATACAACGCTGCTGTTTTACTATTCCAAAAATCCCAACGGCGTTTTTCCCGGCTATACGGCCCAGCCCAATGTGCCTTTCCCAATCAGCGGCGCAGCGCCGGGCGATGTCATTTATTTTTACCACACCTACAATGTGCCCGGAGGCGGACAGCGTACCACCTACGCCGACAGGCAGATTTTCCAGGTGGGCAATTGTCCTCCGAGAGTAGCCAGCGACTTTGACCGAAGCGGACGCGTCGATCTTGAGGACCTGGCCCAGTTGGCTCTGTTCTGGCTGCAGACCGATTGCGATGAATCAAACCAATACTGCGGCGGGGCGGATCATGTAAAAGATGGCGACGTGGATATCCACGACTTCCATGTCCTGGCCTACAGCTGGCTGAAAGAAGGCGCCTCCGGCAGCGGCACCGGCATTGCGCCGCTGGTCAGCATTATCAGCCCGAAAAATAACGCTGTAGTGGCTCCCAACGGAAACCTGACAATCACCGCAGAAGCCGACGACGCCGACGGAACCATCGTCAAGGTGGAGTTTTATGAAGGCGACACCTTCTTAGGAGAAGATCTGACGGCTCCTTATACCTATACCTGGAACGGAATTCCCGAAGGCGTCTATCTGTTCACAGCCAAAGCGATTGATAATGACGGGTTGTCGGCCTTTTCGGCGCCGGTGACTGTGTACGTGGAACCGACTTCAAATCCGGAAACCTTAATTGTCAACGGCGGTTTTGAGGACGATACCGCCGGCTGGACGCTGACTCTGCTGGGCGCCGGTTCTTCGCTGGTCAGTTCTTCTGAATCTCCGCTCAGCGGCAGTTATTCGGCCAAGTTTGTCACCAACTGGCAGAGCGGCAGCGGAGTCAAGGCCGAAATCCGGCAGACGGTGGACGGCCTGTCCGGCGGCGTTCCATACCTGTTTCGGCTCTGGGTCAAAGGAACAATGGGAACCGGCGGCGTGGCCTGGGCGGAAATCAAATGGTTTAACGCCGGCGGTACTCAGGTTGGCGGAACCGGCCTGATCAATCTGTGGGCCGGTCTTTCCAGTACGACCTACCAGCAGAAAGGCGGAACTTATACAACTCCCGCCGGCACAGTCAGCGCCCGGATTTCGATTCGTCTGGAAGGCGGAGCGTTGGCGGCCTTGAACACCCTGTATGTGGATGACGTTTCGCTCGAATGAAAAAGTTATGATCTCAGATACAAAGGCGGGTCCCTGCGATCCGCCTTTTTTATTTGCGAAAGACGGCTACGACGTTTTCCAGGTCCACCACAAACAGCCGGTTGTCCCCTTCAAAATCGACCGGAATGGCGCCCTTGGGATTAAACAGTACCTTGTCATACTGCTTGAGCGGAATATCCGCAGACATCTCCACCTCCGCCGAGACAGACACAATTCGCCCGGTGATGGTCGGAATCTCGATATTGTCAGGCAGCTGGATTCCCCCTTTGGTCTGCTTCTTGTCCTCATCTTTACGGATCAGGACCCGCTTGCCGATGGGTTCGACGGTCTCAAAAGGATCAGGTTTTGTGGACCGAATTTCTCTCATTTTATCCTGCTCTTTAGCCATAAAGTCCTATCCTTATTATACTGCCGAATGCCTACTGAGCGGCCTTCTTTTTTAAAGTTCTTTTTCGAGGGCCGGCCGCCGCCGATTTGCGTTCAAGGATTTCGTCGGCCTTCTCCAGAGATTCCGGAGGCCATTTGCCTTTTTCCTGAAGATCCTTCAGTTTGTCCAGCATTTTCATACTGACGATAGTGCGGCATTTCGGAAAGCGGTTGCATCCCATAAACGGCCCGCGTTTGCTCTGGCGGATTACCAGTTGGCCGTCTTTGCATTTGTGGCACCGCACGCCGGTCGGTGTGGGCGGAGGAGCCGGAGGCAGCGGGTTGCCTTCTTTGTCAACTTTTAAAATGGTTTTGCATTCCGGATAGGCCGAACAGCCCAGGAATGGACCAAACCGCCCCATTTTTCGGATCAGCGGCTTGCCGCAGTTGGGGCATTTGAGTTCCGACTCCTCGCTTTGGATCATTCGCCCCTCTTTGTCGCAGGGACAGGCGAATTTGCAATCGGGATACTTGGTGCAGCTGAGAAATTTGCCGTTTTTGCCGAAGCGATATTCCAGCGGCGCCTTGCAGTCCGGGCAGGTGTACTCGCTGGGCTGAGTTTCGGCCTTGGCGTGCTTCATTTCTTCCGCGGCCTTCTCAAGCGACTCCTTAAAAGGCCCGTAAAACTCATGAAGCACCTCGACCCAGTTCAGATGCTGCTCTTCGATCTTATCCAGTTGTTCTTCCATGTGCCGGGTAAAGGCCACATCCATGATATGCGGAAAGTATTGCTCCAGTTTATCGGTGACCACCTCGCCGACATCGGTCGCGTGAAAAGCGCGATTGATCTTTTCCACGTATTTTCGATCCTGAATCGTGGAGATGATGGAAGCATAGGTGCTGGGCCGTCCGATGCCTTCTTTCTCCAGCGCCTTAATCAGCGCCGCCTCGGTGTATCTGGCCGGCGGCTTGGTAAAATGCTGAACCGGCCGCAGATCAAGAATTCGCAGCGACTGGCCCTCCGCCAGCTCCGGCAGAGTGGGCTCCTCCTGGCCGCTGAACCAGATGCGCGTAAAACCGTCAAAAATCTGCACGCGGCCGGAGGCCGAATAAACGCACGGCCCGCAGGCGGCGGCCGCTTCAATCTGGACCTTGGTGGTATCCCACTGCGCCTCATTCATCTGGCAGGCCACAAACCGCCGCCAGATCAGATCATAAAGTTTGTATTGGTCGTCGGTAAGAAATGGCGCCAGCTCATCCGGCGTCAGATCCGTATCGGTCGGGCGGATTGCCTCGTGGGCCTGCTGAGCGTCTTTGCGGGCGGCGTAAAAGTTGGGCTTTGCCGGCAGATACGCCGGGCCGATCTGCGAGTGGATATACCGCCTTGCGTCGGCGATGGCCTCCTCGGACAGATGCGTGCTGTCGGTTCGCATATAGGTAATCAGCCCCAGCGATCCCATCGACCCAAGATCGATGCCCTCGTACAGCTGCTGGGCGATCATCATCGTCTTCTTGGCGGCAAACCCCAGCCGATTGGCGGCCGCCTGCTGAAGCGTGGAGGTGATAAACGGCGCTGCCGCACGGGTCTGGCTGCGCTTGGTCTGAATGCTTTTAACGACAAAGTCGGCCTCCCGAATGGATTCAAAGACCTGGCGGGCGTCCGATTCATTGGCGGCCTCAAATTTCTTTCCGCCGACCGTCTCCAGATCCGCCCGAAAGGCGCTGTGTTTGGAAAGCCACTTGTCCTGCTCGGCCAGCGTGCGGCCCTTGTCCTTGTCTTTGGCGCCCTCAAGAAATCTTTGCCACTCCTCCGGCCCCGCCTTCGAGGACGGATCGGCAAAGATCGCCGGAATCAGCCAGTATTCTTCCGGATCAAAAGCGCGGATCTGCCGCTCGCGTTCGACCACCAGTTTGACGGCCACAGACTGCACCCGTCCGGCGCTGAGCCCCCGGGCGACCTTTTTCCACAGCAAGGGGCTGATCTGATACCCCACAATCCGATCCAGCACGCGGCGGGCCTGCTGAGCCAGCACCCGATCCATATCAATCTTGCCCGGATCGGCGAACGCCCGGTCGATATCTTTTTTCGTGATGGCGTTAAAGACCACCCGATAAGTGTTCCGCTCATCCAGGCCCAGCACCTCCTTCAGGTGCCAGGCGATGGCCTCGCCCTCGCGATCCATATCCGTTGCCAGATAGAATCGACCGCACGTTTTGGCCTCCGCCTTCAGGGCGCTGACCACCTTGGCCTTGCCCGGGCTGATCTCATAAGTGGGCTCAAAGTTATTTTCGATGTCGATATTCATCCCCTTGGAAGGCAGATCCCGCACATGTCCCATCGACGCCTTGACCTCAAAATCAGGCCCCAGGTACTTGTTGATCGTTTTGGCCTTGGCCGGAGATTCCACGATGACCAGCGACTTGCTTTTGGTTGTTTTTGCCATCAATCCGCTATCTATTATATAAGGACAGATTTTTCAAGGGTTTCCGAAATGGACTCGCGGTCCGGTTCTTTACAAAGTACGGCGATAGATACCAAGCCCCAAGGCAAACTGTCAAGAAAAAAGATCCTGACCTGGCCGGTCGGCTTCTTGAAAGGTTGTCGGCACGACAGCCCTATGGGCTTTAAAGGATTATTTATATCTACAATTACTGGAGAGCACCTGTAATCTGACAATTTAGGCAAAATCAGGTTGAAAAATAAATCTACTACAAAATTTACTGAATTTACGCTTGTAAAATTATAATTGAAATGGTATTTATAAATATGTGAAGGTTTTTGGACAAGGGAGCAGTATTATACATCCACGTTAAGATCAATAGATAAGGAGCGGCAAATATGGTATTTATTGATAGAGTTAAATACGACGCCCCATCAGATGATATTCTTGTTTGGAAATTTCCCAGTGAAGAACTTCGTATAGGAACTCAATTGATTGTCAATGAGAGCCAAGAGGTTCTGCTCTTTAAGAATGGTCAATCTCTAGACCTTTTTGGACCCGGTAGACATACACTTTCGACAAAAAACATCCCTTTGCTTTGCAAATTAGTAAATTTGCCCTTTGGGAGTAAAACCCCCTTTACGGCAGAAGTGTGGTATGTTAATAAAACTATAAAACGAGATTTGAAATGGGGGACAAGGTCTCCAATACCATTACTAGATGAAAAATTAGGGTATAGTGTCAATGTTAGAGCTTATGGCAGGTGGGGGATTCGAGTTCACGATTCGAGAAGTTTTATCACTCAATTAGTAGGCACGCAAAAACATGCAAATTCTGAAATAATAGAACAATATTTTATAGGAGAAATTATTCAAAATCTAACTGACGCTCTTTCAAACTATTTTATTAGTCAAGGTATTTCCATATTACAAGCTAACGCTAAACTAAATGAACTTTCGCAATTAACTGCTAAAGCAATCAAAATGGAATTTGATCGTTTCGGAATTGAGGTTATAAATTTTAATGTTGAGAGAATAAATATTCCAGAAGAAGATATGCGAGAGATTCAACTTGCTCAAAAAGAGCGAATGCGCATGAAACAAATGCAGGATGCCAAAGTAAGCAACGCTTACATTTCAATGAGAACCTTTGATACACTTGAAAAGGCAGCACAAAATGAAGGTAATGCGGGAGGCACGCTTGCTGGTGGAATGGGAATAGGGATGGGTATGGGTGCTGGATTTCCTCTTGGACAACAAATTGGGCAATCTATGAATATAAATTCACCCCAAGCCAATCACCAGCAATATGGCAATAATCAGACTGATCCTATAGTTAAGCTTCAGAAACTTACTCAATTGCTGGAAAGCGGACTGATTACCCAAGAAGATTTTGAATTAAAGAAAAAAGAAATCCTCGATAATATTTAGAGAAGGGGACGTAAATTTATGGGAAAAGGTTCTGTTATCGCATTATTTGCCGGTTATTTCTTTATATCTGTTGGAATATTCATAATTCCCTGTATCTTAGTCGTTAGCGAGTCAAGGTCAGTTTCTTTCTGGTTAAGAATTTTATGGACTGAGTTTCTTTTTCTACTTGTTTGGGGTTGGTGGACAGGTTTTTGGGCCTTTATGGCAAGGCCCAAGAATTCTAATAAAGAATTTGGCCCTGTTCTTCCTTCGATAGGTATAGTAATAACAATCTACTCAATAGTAAGCTTTTTCTTTATGCAAATCTATGCTTATGTACCAAAAAGTACATGGGCTGACCGTATCCATATGGCTCTACAAGTTATTTTTTGCATATTATTAATAACTCTTTGCATTTTTCTGTACTTGGTAGCGAAAATGAATGTTTTCGCTAATAAAACGTTCATTGACAAAGAGGACTCTCCTGTATATCTTTCTAATAAAATAGAATACATAGAAAGCTTAATATATTCTCAAAATAAAAACCATCCAGAGATTATGCATATTTGTTATTTGTTAAAGCAATTAAGAGAAAAAATTAAATTTGGATTTCAAAGTTCCGGATCTATAACTCACAGTAAAAAATACTCTGTTTATATAGAGAAAGTCAGAGATTTACTTGAGACGCTTTCAGATGTAGATTTTACTATAGCCACTGCTGATGTAATTACTGGTGTCGATAAAAGGATTGTCTCATTGATTCAAGAAGTAAAAACTATAACGGCAGATCTAGCAAAATAGAAGGAAGTCAAAATTGCTCAAAAGATTGGCTATTTTTCTGATTAAGTTGTATAAACGCCTCAGGCCAGTTCAATATAGCGGCAAATGTATATTTAGACCAACCTGTTCTCGATATGCATTAGAGGCAATTAGTCTTCATGGTTTTTTCAGAGGTATAAAATTAACTTATTTTCGAATTAAAAGATGCAAGGGTGAAAACGAAAGTCAATATGATCCGGTTCCCACAGAATATTGTGCTTGTAAAAATCTTAACTGATGTATTTATTTAAAATGGCTTAATTCGAACATAATCAATAATGTGCATTGATAGTATGGCTAAATCATAGAGACTTCTTTTTGGTAACCTTAAATCGTAAATTTAACAGATTTTATTTATTCCTTTTTTAACCACTAAGTAGAAGTTTCAATTGTAGAAAGAAGGGTGTTTTATGGATCAGTATGAATATAAAGTTGTATCTGTTCAAGCAATTGTTTCAGAGGGAGATATTGCAAGAGGCATTGCTGGAGAAAAGATTGGGTCTCAAGTTGAAATTAGCCTATGCGATTTGGCAAAACAGGGATATGAGTATTATAGAGAGTTTGCTGTTCCAGTCAAAGTTGCCACAGGTTGTTTCAGCAAGAAAATAGGTCGGGAACTAACATTTGTAGTTATGGTATTCAGAAGACTCGTTCGATAACGTTTATTAAACAAAGGAATAGCATGCGAGAATGTAAGGCTTGTGGATCTCCGTTAAGCGGAGATCCAATGGTGAGTTCTTGGAAATGTGAATTCTGCAAAACGGTTAATTACAACCAAGAGTATATAAAGTTATATGCAAAGAATATAGATTTTTCTAAAACTCATAATCTTTTACAAGTAGGAATGGCTTCATACGAGGGGCAAGATTATCAAAAAGCTCTTGATATCTTTGAAAAAATTCTTTTCGAAAATAGCGCTTGTCAAGATGCGTGGGTGTATGCAGCTCTATGCACAGCGTATTTGGCAGATTTATCTAACCTGGAGAAGTCTGCAAAAAAGGCAGATTCCTATCTTGCTAAAGCACGTGAATTAAATCCAGATAGTGTTTTGGTGTCAGTAGGGAATAGCGTCACAAGAAATGTTCTGGGTAAAGCTTTGTTAAAGGCAATTAAACGAAGTTGCGAAATGGCAGAAAAAAACTATTTTGCATATGAATCTATAGATAAATCTCATGCAATTAAAAAAAGATCTCAAGAATTAGAAATAGCATATTTGTATGCGACTTATGCTCTTGACAATCCTCCTGACGATCCAGAAATAAGTGGCCCGATCGCGGTTGAGATCCTTCGATCTGTAGATGCTGGTATTTGCCCCATTCATTTAAAAAATAAATCAGAAAATATTTTAAATCATATTAAGACTGTCAACATAAGTTATTATGAACAACTACAACTTCAACTAAGATCATCTAAGTCGAAAACTGGTTATTCTTCTTTTATAGGTTCTTCCGTAAAATGTCTTGTCATAGGAATAATCGTGTATATTGTCTTACAAACTCTTATTATTTTATTTGCAATATTTGATGGGTTTGATTAAACTTCCTTACAAACAATTTTAATGATTTTTTTAACGGTGTCAATCGGCCGTTTACCTCGATTCCGGTATCCTTGATGGTGGTGTTCTTCATTGTTTTCTTTTAGCCATTTATTCTTGATTTTCTTCAAAATTCTGTTATAATGCGCACACAATTGAAGAAGGAGTTTTTGGGCTATGAAAAAAATGAAGGAGACCTCGATGAATTCTAAATTAACCGGATCAATTTTCCCCCTCAATCGCTCCCTCGCCTTCATTCTCCTTGGCGGCTCATGGCGGCCGGCCGAGGGGCGCTGGCGGTCCAAAATGGCTCACAGGCGGCACAAAGCGGCGCGCCGATGGCACATAGAGGCGCGCAGATGGCTCAAAAGGGCGCGCCGCGGCACACAAAAAATCCTCCAAAACCGCGTTTTCTGCTCAAAATCAAAGAATACGGCAAAAAAGTTTACAAAAACCTCACCCAACCACCAATCCGCCCTCCGGCCGGTTTCAGAACCGCCGGCGCTCCAGCCCTTTATGTTATCTTTTCAGCAAAAGATCCTTAAATTGTCTACAGGATTTGCGCGGGTCGGGGCTTTGACACACCGCCGAGGATACCGCAGCTGCGCCAACGCCGG
>JAKJEN010000037.1:0-409 GCA_022705405.1 Planctomycetota bacterium
GAATTGATCATACAAATCTGAAGGATCGCTCGGATCATCCGGATCATACGTATATCGAATCGGCGTTCCCCAGGCATCCACAAAACGAATCAGATCATGCGCAGTACCGCCGGTCGGTATTTCAATGACAAGCGGCCTTCCGGAACCGTCTTTATTACTGATTGCCTGATCCATCAGAGTACTGATAATCCGGGCGGCATTGGGACTGCGACGGAGAAAGTAATACAGCGCTTCGCCGGACCAGGCCGGCTTTTCCAGATCTCCGGCCCAATGGACCGCCGGAGGCCGAATTCTTGTGCTCGTCTGGCCAACACTGTTATTGAACTGCGTCTGATTGTCCACCTGCGGCACATAGGCCGAATAATCCGTATAATACTGCTCAAGCGCCATCTCGAGGACGCGGATGACG
>JAKJEN010000037.1:487-19077 GCA_022705405.1 Planctomycetota bacterium
CCGGATTTCCGACTGCTGTTTGAGGCGGATTCCCGCCCCGCCCAGCGCCCCGATCATGATCAAAATCACAGCCAGGACAACCAGGATCTCCACCAGCGTCATTGCCGATTGTCGTCGGTCTGCGCTCATTACAAATCCTTTAATAAAGAAGCATCGTAAGGAGTAAGATCCGTATTTTATTGTTTTTCTCTGGTAAAGTTGAACACATCGTCAGAAGTTCCAAACAGGCCGTCTTTGCCCGCCGAGATCAGAATGTAGGAGTCGTCGCGATACGGGCGTTTGATGCCCTGTGGAAAGCCCGCCGTTTGAGTAGCAGTCTGTACCTGTTTGTTCAGGAGCATCTCTTCAAAGGTTTCCAGATCATTAGCCACAGTGCCTGTCCGCAGAGGATGATAGACCGTCGCTCCCTGATCGGCATCTCCGAGAGCCAGCAGCCGCTCATTATCCCAGTAGTTGTAAATATCGTCATTTGTCGCCGGATCCGTATCGTTGCCGCCTATTGTGTTTGTAAGATAATCCTGGAATTTAAAGGCCGTCCTCGCCCGGTAATAAAGAATGGGCATGCCGGTCTTCTTGCCGGACTGACGTTTTTTGGCGAACACATCGCACAGAACAAAATTCAAACGATCAAATGAACCCCAGTTGCGATAAATATCCTCCATTCGGAAGGCGTTGGCATGCTCAAGATCCATATACTTTTTGCGATTGTCGATATTCTGCTGCCCGGTCTCTTCATAGATTGGGGGCAAATAGATGCCATTAACGGGATCGTATATCTGCACAGGGGCTAATCCGCCTAACCCATCCAGATCATTAAAACCGGAGGAGGTAAAGCCCGACTTGGGATGAAAGCCCAGCAGATCCAATCCAACCATGGCCTCGGCGAGTTTATGGGCTCCGCTATAATAATCAGGGTCAACGGGATTGGTCGGCGGATAGGAATTTTCTTTGGATTCCGGATAGACGCCGAAATCATTTTTGAATAATTCCAGCCCTACATCGATACTGTGGAACTGGGCCTTCTGCTGGATCTCGCGAGAAAAATCCTTGACCATGTTCAGCGCCGGCACCAGCAGCCCAATAAGCACCGCAATAACCCCCATGACCGTCAGCAGTTCCACGATCGTAAATCCATCTGCTTTTTTTTCAATTCGTTTCATTGGCTCGTCCTTTCTAAATTAATGAGATAATAACGTTTCTTTTTCGTTTCTCCTGCGGGGCAGGCAAGCCCCGTTCATACTCTGAAAACCATCTATTCACTTGTTTTTGCGCCCGATTTGGCGCCGCAGGCCGAATTACATAAGCACCTGGATTACTTTGACCATCGGCAGGAACATGGCCAGCACAATGGTTCCCACGATCAGCCCCAGCGTGACAATCATAATCGGCTCCAGCAGACTCATCATCGCCCCAACCATCACATCGGCCTCTTCGTCAAAGTTATCCGCTACTTTCATCAGCATTTTATCCAGATCGCCTGTTTCTTCTCCAACGTCCACCATGTTGACAACAATCGAATCTACGGTTTTGGACTGACGCAGCGGATTGGCAAAGGTATCTCCCTGTCGGATCGCCTGATGCACCCTGCCCAGCATGCTGGCGTAGATCTCGTTGTCGGCCGTCTCGCGGGTGATGTTGATGGCCTCTAAAATCGGCACGCCGGCGCCGATCAGTGTAGCCAGGGTTCGGGTCCAGCGAGCTACGGTTGTCTTATAGACCAGTTTTTTGATCACCGGCAGCCGAAGTTTGATCCAGTCCAGTCCATAGCGTCCGGCCTTAAACTTGCGGGCAAATTTTAACAGCGAAACAATTAAAAACGGCGAAACGGCGACCAGTCCGGCATTGAGTCCTTTGTTGCCGGTAAGCCAGCCGCTGATGGAAAGCAGGGCCTGAGTCAGCCCCGGAAGCCCTTCAGCGCCGTCGCTCATATCCGTGAGTACCTCGGAAAATGTGGGTATGATGAAGATCATCAGACCCAGAACAATTAAAAATGCCACGGTCATCACCACCACCGGATAGACCATCGCTCCCTTGACTTTGGACTTGAGCCGTTCAGATTTTTCCATAAAGTCGGCCACGCGGGCAAGAATCACATCGAGCACGCCGCCAACCTCCCCGGCGGCCACCATGTTGACAAACAGCCGATTAAAGGTTTTCGGATGCTTTCCCATGGCCTCCGAGAGAGTGGCCCCGCCCTCGATATCGTCGGCTACGTATCCAATCACCCGTTTGAGCGTTCCGGATTTTTGCTGCTCTTCCAGAATCCGCAGAGAACGCAGGATCGCCAGACCCGCATCCTGCAGCGTGGACAACTGTCGGGCAAACTGGGTGGCCTGTTTGGTGCTGACCTTGCCGCCGCTTCGCCTTCGTTTGGGAGCGGCTGCGGCCGTCTCTTTAACCTTTTTGCCGGCTCCCTGGGCGCGCACTTTGGTAGGGAATAGCCCTTTGCTGCGGATTTTGCTGATTGCTTCTTTGCTGCTGAGAGCGTCTATTTCCGCTTTGATTTCGTTGCCTTTTGCATCCAGCGCTGTATATTGAAAGATTGCCATTACTTAATCCTCCCGACTTTTCGGTCATTTCTTTGTATTGCCGGCATATCTATTATAAGTCTCTTTTTTTCTATTCCTCTACCGCTATGGTTTCTCGAGACACCTCTTCCAGCGTAGTAATCCCGTTATAAATAAGATCCAGACCGTTTTCGCGAAGCGATTTCATCCCTTTGCGGCGGGCTGCATCCCGAAGTACGGCCGTGGAGGCATGGTTCATAATCAGGTCGCGCATTTCGTCGTCAAAGGTCATAATTTCATAAATTCCCGTTCTGCCGCGATAGCCGGTATTGTTGCACATATCGCAGCCCCGGCCATAATAGAACGTTCTCCCGCTCGCTATTTCCGAGGACAGCCCCAGTTCCATCAATTGCTCTTCTTTGGGCTGATATTCCGTTTTGCAGTTAGTGCAGATTCGACGCACCAGGCGCTGAGCGATAATCCCTTCGAGAGTGGCCGTGACAAGGAATGTTTCCAGACCCAAATCCAGCAGACGGGCAATGGTACTGGGGGCATCGTTTGTGTGCAGCGTGGTAAAGACCAGGTGACCTGTCAGTGAGGCCTGAATGGCGATTTCCGCCGTTTCAAGGTCTCGAATTTCACCCACCATAACAACATCCGGGTCTTGTCGCAAAATCGACCGCAGGCAGCGGGCAAATGTCAGCCCGATCTCGGGGCGGATCTGAACCTGAATCAGCCCGTCAATATCATACTCCACGGGGTTTTCCGTCGTGATGATCTTGGTATCTATTGAATTTAACTCCTTGAGGGCTGAATACAAAGTTGTGGTTTTACCTGATCCGGTGGGGCCGGTGACGATCAAAATCCCGTTGGGCTTTCTGATTAATTGATGTATTTTATCCAAATCAGCGCCGGTCAGCCCCAACATGTCCAGCCGCAGATCTACTTGTTTTCGATCCAGTACGCGGAGTACTACGCTTTCGCCGAACATCGTCGGCAGAATGCTCACACGCAAATCGACTGGATTTCCTCCGACAACCAGCGGGATGCGCCCGTCCTGCGGCAGCCGGCGTTCGGCAATGTCCAGATTGGCCATAACCTTAATTCGACTGGACAGCGCCAGCGCAATATGCTTAGGCGGCGGAACCATTTCATAAAGGACACCGTCGATCCGGTATCGCATTTTATATTCGTTTTCAAATGGTTCAAAGTGAATGTCGGAGGCCTTATCGCGAATGGCCTGAAGCAAAACCAGATTCAAGAGTTTTTTAACCGGATTGGAGTCGGCTGCCTCTTTTATCTCATCTAAATCTATGCTCGCATCGCGCCCCTGCAGGGTGGCCAGCCCTTTATCGCTTTCTATTTCGCCAATCAGGTCATTTAAGCTTTCATCTTCCTGCGAATAATACTTATCCATTGCCGCTTTGATGGCATCCGGATCGGCTACCTTGGCCTCAATCGTAAAGCCCATCAGTGTGCTTAGGTCATCTGTGGCGCGAAAGTTATCCGGACTGTCTAATACAACAGTCAAATGATTGCGTCTTTTATCATAGTCGACCGGAATGATCCGGTATGTCTTGGCCATCTGAGCAGGTACTTGTTCGATTACCTCTGCTGGGATTTCGAGACCATCGATCTCAACAAATTCCATTCCTCTTTGACCCGCCAAGGCGATGTTGAGATCTTTCTCTTTAATCTGCCCCTGCTCGATAAAAATTTGGCCGATCTTTACTTTCCCGCCGCGTTCTTTCTGAATTCGAAGAGCATCATGGACCTTTTCACGAGTCACAAGGCCCATTTTGATTAGAATCCTGCCTAAGGTTCTCCCTTTTAATTCCTGAACTGGAAATGTTTTTGCCATTTTTCTCTCTCCAATGTTCCTTGAATTCAGATGGAACATTCTACATTAATATACGACGAAAAAACGTTCATTTCAACTAAATTATACTTAGACACTTGGTAAATAAGAATAAAAATAGGTTTTCTCATAAACCGAGTCGTTGTTTTTATAGAATGAGCCAGAATTGAGTCTCAAAACGAATGAAAATTAAACAAGTATAAAAATAGCCAATATGTTACGATATCAAAAAAATCTGAATTATTTTTAAAATAATTACTTAGACACCTGGTAAATAAAAGTTCGTCATGTTCTATATTAAAAAAAATGGTAATAGTTTTAATTAAAAATCTGAGATATTATCGCCTTATGAAGTCTTCAAAACAGGCCCATACTCATCATCCAAACCTTTACCCTTCAATTTTCCTTTCATTGATGTCCCCATTTTCTTTTGTGCCTTCTCGAGCAATTCACCAGGATTTCGTGCTAAATCTATCATAGTTTCAAGAGCGATTAACTCATTTTCCCAAAGATCCCATAAATGGTCGTCGAGAAGCTGCATACCGATCTTTTTCCCGATTTGAATGCTTGATTCGATACGGTACACCTTATTTTCACGGATCAGGTTTGAGATTGCCGGCGTAACTACCATAAACTCATAGGCGGCCACTCTGCCTTTGGGAATTCTTGGGCACAATGCCTGGCTGAGGACTGCAATCAAGTTGGTACTCAACTGGACGCGGATTTGCTCCTGCTGACTGATCGGAAAAGCGTCAATAATCCGGTTTACAGTTCCTTGGCAGCCGGTTGTATGCAGGGTTCCGAACACAAGGTGTCCGGTTTCCGCTGCCGTAATCGCCGCTTCCATCGTTTCCAGATCTCGTAATTCGCCGACCAGGATGACATCCGGGTCCATACGCAGCGA
This sequence comes from Planctomycetota bacterium, assembly GCA_022705405.1. GTDB lineage: Bacteria > Planctomycetota > Phycisphaerae > Sedimentisphaerales > Anaerohalosphaeraceae > JAHDQI01. The sequence continues at coordinate 5,757 of JAKJEN010000037.1, forward strand.
CCGCCGAAGCGCTTCAGAAAAGGTCGGCACATCGATCCCCACCTCACGCTGATTAATCAGCGACTTTTTGTGCGTATGGTAATATTCAATCGGCTCTTCTACAGTAATAATATGACGGTCGAGGTTTTCATTGATATAATTTATCATGCTGGCCAGCGTTGTTGTTTTCCCGGAACCGGTCGGCCCGGTCACCAGAAACAACCCTCGCGGGCGTCTGCACAGGGCGGCGGAAATTTTCGGCAGGCCAATCTGCTCAAAAGAAAGCAGTTCTGAAGGAATCAAACGCAGCACCATGGAGATATTTCCCTTCTGGCGGAAGACGGACGTTCGAAAACGGCCGGCATCTCCAAAGGCAAAACCGAAGTCCGTACCGCCGACTTCCTGCAGTTCCTGCTGATTCCGCTCCGGCGTTATGCTTTTCATCAGAGACACCGTATCATCAGGCTCAAGTACCTTGGTATCCAGCGAACGAAGTCGTCCGCTGATTCGCAGTACCGGGGGACGTCCTACGGCCAAATGCAGGTCCGATCCGTCCATTTTAATGCATGCTTCCAGCAAACGGTCAATATGCAATGACGCCATATCCTATGATCCTGTTAAAAATAAGTCCGACTTTTGATGAGTTTTAATACTTTATTTATTTTCAAACGCTGTCGACCTTTATCAAGCATCTCTTTGATTCGCTTCTCCGGCTTCTCTTATTCGCAGAAATGACAACCGGCATCAATCCGAAACAAGCCCCTCGGCCTGAGTTACCCGCGAGACCTCTTCGGGCGTTGTAATTCCGTTAAACACCTTGATTCGCCCGTCCATCAGAAGGGTTTTCATCCCGCTGGCGCGGGCCGCCTTCCGAAGTTCGGTTGTGGGGGCCTTCTGAAAAGCCAGATCGCGAATCTGGGAGTTCATTTCCATCATTTCAAAAATTGCGATTCGTCCCCTGAATCCTGTCCCCTGGCATCGGCTGCAACCGGCGCCTTTGGAGATAGGGTGCTTACGCAGATCGTCCGGGGTTATGCTCAGCAGACGCAGATAATGGGGATCCGGCTTGTCATCCACGACCCGACAATTCTTGCAAATGGTTCGCACCAGTCGCTGGGCCATAATCGCCTGAATGGAACTGGCCACCAGGAACGGTTTGACCCCCATATCAATCAATCGGGTAATCGCGCTGGGCGCATCATTGGTATGCAGCGTGCTGAACACCAGATGTCCTGTAAGGGCGGCCTGGATGGCGATATCCGCCACAATCCCGTCACGAATTTCACCGATCAAGATGATATTGGGAGATTGACGGAGCATGGATCGCAATATGCTTTCAAACGTCAGGCCGATATCCGTTCGCACCTGGCACTGGTTAATCCCGCCGATATTATATTCCACAGGATCTTCGGCTGTGATGATCTTTTTATCCGGCCGGTTCAATTCCTGTAGAGCTGAATAAAGAGTGGTGGTCTTTCCGGAACCGGTTGGCCCTGTGACCAGAAAGATTCCATTGGGTCTTTTAATGATCTTGATGAAACGATTGTAGTCATCCGCCTCAAATCCAATGGCCTGAATTCCTATATTCACAGAATCCGGACGCAAAATACGAAGCACAGTACTCTCTCCGTGATAGCCCGGAAGGCAGGAGACGCGAAAGTCAATGTCCTGCTTTTCTATCGTTCTCTTAATACGGCCGTCCTGCGGAAGACGACGCTCTCCGATATCCATTCCGGACATAATTTTGATACGGGCCAGCAGAGGCGCCTGCATGTTTTTGGGAATATTGTCTCGTTCGTTGCATACGCCGTCTATACGGTACCGCACACGAACCCGGTCTGCCATCGGCTCTACATGGATATCGCTGGCGCGCATCTTAACCGCTTCATCAATAATCAGGTTCACCAGCCGGATAATAGGGCCTTCGTCTTCTTCCGAGGCCTGTGCCCGCCGCACCTCCGCCTCGATGGCATGGCCTGCCTCGGTCAGTTCCGCGGCAGTGGCGTCGATGCTGCTGCGCACCTCGTCCATTTTTTTGTTGATATATGCCTCAATTTTGCTGGGTGCGGCCAGATAACAATCCAGATCTGCTGTCAGACGGAAACGCAGCAAATCCATTAATTCCAGATTCATTGGGTCTGGAATAATGATTTTGAGTCGACTGTTTTCGCGGCCCAAAGGAAGCACGCGGTGCTTTTTAATCACTTCTTCAGGAATCAGACTCCTGGTTTCCGAGGAGATTTCTACCTCATCCAGATCGACGTAATTCATTCCAAATTGACGGGCCAGGGCCTGCATAATCTGATCTTCAGTCGCCAGCCCCAGTTCCACCAGCGTTTCTCCCAGACGGCGGTTGGTTTCTTTGGCTTTCTTTAACGCCTTTATCAGATTGGGTTTATCTACCCAACCCTTGGCGTAAATGATTTCGCCTAAATGTCTGCGTTTTTTCGTCATGCACTCTCTACAATTACAGCATCTCCTTGGATTCTAAATCATCAATATACCATAAATCCTGCCGAATAGTCAAATCCCCAATTTTAAACGAATCCAATTTAAGGCCGTCAGAGCAGCTCTTTGTCGAACCGCTGTCCGGCCGGACGGCAGAAAACGAAATTCCTGTGTCTCTGTTTTCCCGTCAAAAAATAGTCCAATATAGACTAAGCCGACCGGCTTTTTTTCAGCGCCTCCTTCCGGACCGGCTATGCCCGTAATCCCTATGGCCAGATCAGCGCCGCTTTTGCGGGCAGCCCCTTCAGCCATAGCCCGAGCCACCGGATCTGAAACTGCGCCGTGTTTTTTAATCCAAGCAGAAGGCACATCTAATTCTCTGATTTTGGCCTGATTGTTATAGGTCACCCAGCCGGCCAGAAAATACTCGCTGGAGCCGGGAATATCGGTAATCATCTTGGCCAGAAGGCCTCCGGTGCAGGATTCGGCAACCGCCAGAGTCAGGTGTTTTTTTTTCAGCAAGTTTCCGATCGCCTCCGGCAATGTTTGATCATCAAAACCATAAACAGACTGCCCGATCAACCCACAGATCAGATTGCGATCGGATTCTATCATCTTCTGTGCACAAGATTCATCGTCTGCAGAAGCGACAATATGAAGACAAACTTCTCCTCTGTGTGCTGCGCTATTAATCAAAGGGTTGCGTCCCCGTTTCATCAAGTCGCCCAACTTTTCAGCAATTACAGATTCGCCCATTCCAAAGCATCGGATTTTGCTCATCAGGACTGCTCCGCTTCCGGGCTGAGAAGCGATTTCCGGTTGTACGTAATCCAAATACATTGTTTTCATTTCCGAAGGCACGCCCGGCATACAAAAATAGTGTTTGCCTTCCTTCTGAGCATAGATCCCCGGCGCTGTGCCTGCGGAATTGGGCAATACTTTGGCCCCAGCCGGCAAATACGCCTGAACCCGGTTTGTGGAGGCCATCGGCAGACCTCGCTGTATAAAAAAACGTTCGATTTCGCCCAGCAAATCCTCGTGAAGTTCGAGAGGTTTTTCCAAAAACTTCGCCAGAGCGCTGCGGGTTAGGTCATCGTCAGTCGGTCCCAGTCCGCCTGTTATAATCAAAACATCCGCCAACTCGGAGGCATCCTGAAAAGATGCAACAATCCGATCCATTTCATCCGGGACAACGCTGACTCCCAAGGTTTGAATTCCCAGGCGAAGCAGTTGCGTCTGGATCCACGAAGAATTGGTTTCTATCCTTTGTCCATTGAGCAATTCATTACCAATTGCAATGATATATGCCTTTATCATATTTTGATTAAACTCCAAAATGGCCGGCTTGTCCAGAATACAGCAACAATCAAAGGCCGCGAACGTTTAGGGCAGTTCAATCAGGGCTTTGATTACCCCATCTCGGTAGCCGGCAACCAGATCGAATGCCGCCGGTGTATTTTCCAGACAAAAGCGATGGGTTATCATATAATCGATGTTAACCTTGTTTTCGGCGACAAGGTCAATCGCCTTTTGAGTACATTCATTCTGGCGACGTACATTGATCAGGGTCAGTTCCTTTCGGCGCATCCGATCGGGCGAAAAACTGACTCGTTCCTCGCGCGGGATCCCAACCAGCATAAGCCGCCCGCCCGGAGCAAGCAGATCGATGGCCTGATCCATCGTTTCCTGCTGACCGGCACACTCAAATACTGCATCCAGTCCCACTGGTTCCCGTTCGAGGATGTGCTTTACGATATCCTGCTGCAAGGGATTGCCGCACCAGAACGCCTTGGCCTTTTCGGCGGTCTCGATTCTTTCCCGAATCTTATCGGTCATATAGATCTTTGTAATGCCTTCGACTCGGGCCGCTTCAAGGACGGACAGTCCAATCGGCCCGGCCCCAAGAATGGCGATTCGATCTTTGGTCTTCAAGCCCGCCTGCTGCACCGCATAAACCCCAATCGCAAAGGGTTCACAAAGCACGGCTTGGTCGGCCGTAATTTTGCCAGACGTCGGAAAACAACTCTGTGCCGGCATCACAATATATTCACATAAACACCCTGGAATCTGTCCGGGACAACCTAAAAATTTTTGATAGCGGCAGGTATTAATTCGGCCGCTCCGGCATTGGTCGCATCGGCCGCAGGAAATTAACGGATCGACCGACACCTGGTCGCCGGCTTGTAAATTTTTTACCGACGGGCCGACCTCTTCAACAATAGCCGAGCATTCATGACCGACAACAAAAGGAAACTCGACTATCTGTGAACCAATCCTTCCGGTTTCATAATAATGGACATCGCTTCCGCAGACTCCTACTGAAAGGATTCGCAAAAGAACGCCATTGGGCTTGGCGAGGGCGGGCTTTTTCAGATCGGCCAGTTCAAACTGACGAATACCGGTAAGCATTTGCGCTTTCATAGGCCTGCCTTATTAATCGAAATAAAAATATATATTCTTTATTTAAAACGTACAAAACGGGTATATTCTAAAAAAATCGCTGCCCGCTTGTAATAGCGATCAACCCAACTGCTGCTTCATCCAGTTTATGCTCCAGCCATTGATAAAAGTTTGTGGCAGCTTTATACTCTTTCAGATTATCCGACCTTCTATTTTTGTGCAAGGGTCTGCTCAATATGATTCAGAATCGAAAGCAGGCATTGGCCTGTGGATTGCCTTTTGGGCTCAAAATCATCTGTGATTCCAGCGCGGAGGTTACTCTCTAAAAAAGACGAGAATCGTTTTACATTTCTGACACTCTTTATCCAAATTGGTTCAGGAACGACTTTTTTTTAACTTTCTAAATATGTCAGAAACGCTCAGTACGAAATATGAAAAAACCTACTGAACAGCAGGAGATTGGGGGCGTAATACTATTAAAAATCAGCGAATAAAAAGAAAAACTTTGCTTTGTGAGGTAGTGTAAGGAGACGCGAGATGAGCAAATTGTTATATGTTCAGGCATCGCCAAGAAAGGGCCGGTCCAAATCGATTCAGGTTGCAGATGCGTTTGCGGCAGCGTATCGGGAATCGCACCCGGGAGATACCCTGGAAGTCATGGATTTGTTTGCGGCAGACCTGCCGGCATTTGACGGACCGGCAGTGACGGCCAAGTACGTCATTCTGCACGGCGAAAAACACACGGCCGAGCAGCGCCGGATATGGGACGGAGTGGAAAAGGTAATTGCGCATTTCAAAAGCGCAGACAAATACCTCTTTGCGGCACCGATGTGGAATTTCGGGATTCCCTGGCGGCTCAAACAATATCTGGATATTTTGATTCAGCCGGGCTACACATTCAGGGCGACAGAGAACGGTTCTGAAGGATTGGTCAAGGATAAGCCGGTGATGACGGTTTATGCCCGCGGCGGGGAGTATCCGGAGGGTACGGATGCAGCGGCGCTGGATATGCAAAAAAGTTATTTCGAACTGGCGCTACGGTTTATCGGCTTCGAGAAGATCCATTCAATTATCGTCGAGCCGACGCTTGCCGGGCCGGAAAAGACCGACATAGCGCTGAAAAAAGCCCTTAAAGAAGCTGCACAATCGGCTGCAGATTTTTGACGGCAGGGCGGTAAACTTTATTAAACACTCTCATCGCCGACGCTTATAGACAGAGATTTCAGTCATCTTGAAAATAGGACCGGCCTGGATCATCCTTGCATGGAACAGGCAGCTCTACAGACCTTTATGCCCAGCCGCGCTGCCGGACGGCCTGTGCTACCCTGTTAATAGCGATGGTATAGGCGGCATCGCGCATATAGAGTTTCTTTTGGCAGGCCAGATCATACACCGACGCAAATGCCGAGGTCATCTTTGTATCGAGCTTGGAAAAGACCTCTTCCTTCTCCCAGAAATAGTTCGTGTTGCTCTGCACCTGTTCAAAATAGCTGCATGTTACCCCGCCGGCGTTAGCCAGAAAATCAGGAATCACAAAAATCTTCCTCTGTTTGAGGACCTCGTCGGCTTCGGGGGTCGTCGGTCCGTTGGCTCCTTCAGCGATGATCTTAACGGTTTTGGAAATGTTTTTGACCGTTTCCCTGTTGATCTGGTTCTCCAGCGCCGCCGGAAGCAGAATATCCACATCCTGCTCAATCCAGGCCCCGCCGGCAAGAACTTCGTAGCCCAGGTCGCGGGCACGATTTTTGTCGATACCGCCAAAACGATCAGATATGCTGCAAAGCTGATCCAGGTTGATGCCTTCTTTTTTGCGGTAGGTATAGGCGGTCTTGTCGGCCTGATCCCAGCAGGCGATGGATATTACGGTTCCGCCCATTTGAATAAAAAGCTCAGCCGCATAACGGGCGACATTGCCGAAACCCTGTATGCTGGCGGTGCTGGTGTGAGAGATTCCCAGTTCTTTCAGCGCCTCTCGCAATACATAAATCACACCATATCCGGTGGCTTCCGTTCGACCCAAAGAGCCGCCCATACCAACGGGTTTTCCGGTAATAACGCCGGGATACCGCCCGCCGTGAATCGTTTCATACTCATCCAGCATCCACAGCATATGCTGGCCGTTGGTCATGACATCGGGAGCCGGTACATCGCAGACCGGACCGATGTTTTTGGCGATCTGCCGTACCCAGCCGCGGCAGATTTGCTCTTGTTCGCGCAGACTGAGATGGTGCGGGTCGCAAATGATGCCGCCTTTCCCGCCGCCGAGCGGGATATTCACTACAGAACATTTCCAGGTCATCCACATGGCCAGGGCGCGCACGGTGTCGAGGGTCTCCATGGGATGAAAGCGTATGCCGCCCTTGGCCGGGCCGCGCGCATCGTTGTGCTGCACACGAAAGCCATTGAACACCTTGACGGCGCCGTTATCCATGCGGATAGGGATCGTAAACTGATATTCGCGCATCGGCTGACGGAGTATCTGGCAGATGCCTTCGTCCAACTCGAGCGAGGCGGCTATTTTATCAAACTGTGACTGCGCCACATGATACGGATTGTATACACTTGTTTCCATGGTTCCCTTTTATAATAGTTTCATATACAAGTGGTGTTTTTTTGCTGCTTGGCGACCTTTTACAATAATTGTGCGTCTGTTGTCAAGACAAAAAAAGTTTTTTGTGAGGCAGCCAGGCAACATTGTATCCTTCTCAAATGGATATACCGTACAACCGGCAGATTTTGCAGAATGGGTAGGACGTTATAGAAGGAAGATGGAGGATACTATAATTATCCAAATAGGCGACACGTTAAGTCCTGAAAAGTCCAGAAAATGAAGCCATAAAATCTGCGTCAACTTGATGCGGAAATTCCAATGCAGCATCTCAAAAAATTTTTTCTGGCTGTAAAAAGCGGCAATAGGGGAGACTGGCGTTGAAAATCCGTCAATAAACGATTTTTAATGCGCTCTTAAAAATTGATCTGGAGGCCTGTGTAGAACGTTCTGCCCGCATTGTAAGGGAATGAGTTAGGTACGCCGGTGTACGCCAAAGTTGGAGCATAGACTCGCTCGTTAAGAAGATCTTCTCCCTTAATTGTGAGAAAGGATTGTCCCTTTTTGAGTCCCATCCATTCGGAAACATCCATGCGGAGATTGAGCGACAAGAGAGTGACGGCTTCAGGTTCGGGGTTTCCCTGAACGGGAGAATCTATACGAGGCGGCCGACCGTAATGAGTCAGGAAAATTCCGACGCTGCCCTTGTCCCAGGTATATGCGGTTCCCGCCTTGAATATATTTTCAGGCGCGACTGTGGGGTTGAGCCCGGCTTCGCTCTGGTTTTCCTGATGCAGGAACGAGCCGAGAATGTGCCAATTGGGCGTAAAGTAATATTTAAATTCCGTTTCAATCCCTTTATATTTCTGTTTTCCGCCGTTCATATACGACCACGGATCCACCCCGGTGTCATAGATGATTAATTTTTCGATTGAACTGTCAAAGTAGGTGATGGCGGCGAAAGCTTTTTTAGTGTGGTAAAATAACTGGACATCGTAAGTTTCGATGCTTTCCGGCTCCAGTTTATTGTTGCCGGTGAGAATAGGCGGATCATACAAATCCGATTCCATCGCGACGGGGGCCCGAAATGCTTCTCCGTACAGCAGTTTGATTCCCCAGTTCTTCAGGGGAGTCAGGATCAAGCCGTGGCGAAAAACAAAGTCCTCGACATTCTGTCCAGAGCGATTCCATTGGGTTCCGGTTGTGATTTTTCCAAAATCTCCGAATTTGTAGTCCACTTGTCCATATACGCTTTGAGGCCTGTATTCATACGGAGGTATAGACTGATAGTGACTGGATTCTGGTTTGAAATTGGTGCGATTTTCTTTCAGATATCCGAACACCAGATTCAGGTTTTCTGTCGGATTGGCGTACAGAGTGATTTCGCCGAGCCAGTCTTCGGAATTTGTTCCGATTTTTTTGGGAGCCGGGCTGGACAAGCTGTCTTCCTGCTGGTTATAAGTGAGATTAAATTCCAGGTCCAGCCCATCAAGAAGCGAAGTGCGATAGCCAAGGTTGGAGAAGATTCTTCGAACGACCGATTCATGTTTTGGGTTGGACCAGAATGGCATAACCCCCATGGAAAAAGCGCTGATTTCGGCGCCGAAGAAATCAAAGGTCAGATCTCCGTAAGTCAGATGCATGGTTCCGGCGAAATTTCGGAAGCGCTTGTCATCCCGACCAGCTGTACCAAGCCCGTCGATCATTTTATAGGATTCTCCCTGCTGCCCCAATGCCTGAAAAGCGCCGAACAGTCCCAGATCACCGAATGTACCGCCGCCCGAAACGGCTGTCTGGTAGAATCCATAACTTCCGCCCAGCCCGGATACGGATAATTCCTTTTCTTTCGGAATGGAACGAGTTTTCAGATTGATTACGCCGGTAAAGGCATTGGTTCCGTACAGCACAGATCCGGGTCCACGAATAAGTTCCACACTTTCCAGGACCTCAAGCGGATAGGCCATATACAGAGGAAAGTTATAGCCAAGCGCACTTTCGCGCACGGGCCGTCCATTAATTAAAATTAATGTATGCATTTCTGCATGGGTGGATAGGTTGCCCCGAAAACTGGCCATATTGTCGGCAAAGACAAAGGAATGGCGTGTATAGACACTGGGCTGCCGTTCCATCAATTGAAAGAGAGTCCGGTCTCCGTAAAGGGTAAATTCTTCGCGTGGGACGATGACTGCAATGCCCGGCGCCTCAAACATGGTTTCCTGTTTTTTAGAGACCACGGAAATTTCAATATTCAACAACTGTTCCAGCGAAAGGTCGTACAACTCGTCTGAAGCAATTTGGGGTAATTCTTCTGCAGGTACAGTGGTCCAGCTTAAGGCGATAAGCAATAGTCCATATAGAGAAACAGGAAAAGTTCTTTTCATGGTATTTGCCTTCCTTTTTATTCTCGTTTACACACTTATTCTTTTTTCGGCCGAAAAACACGCTCGAAAGACCATCTTTATGAATCTGAAACGGCGGAAAACTCGTAATATGAATTGAATGGATGAAATACAGACTGCAAACCGGTTCTTTCAGGGATGCGCAGATATGGATTTAATCAAAAAAAATAATGAGCGGATGATTTAGGTCTTATAATGCAAAGAAAAAAACAGAACAGACATCGGCTGAAATGAAGTTCGATGCCGCAAGGAAGATGCTTTTGATATCGACAGATTGTATACGAGAGCTATTGAATCTATGTTATAAAAGCGGGATAATTTTGAATAAGAGAAAAATTTGCCGATCATCCCAGGCCGCGTCTTATATTTTCTTGACATTCGGTTGGTTAGAGTTTACTGTGGCGTTTTATGATTTGACTACGCCCAAATCTTTACTGGAGGCATTGAGACGACATCATGAAATTTAACGGCAGGATATTGATTACCGGCTTTGGCGCGGTGGGGCAGGCGCTCTTGCCGATTCTTTTAAAACATCTGCGCATTCCGTGCGGGCATATTACCGTCATTGATTTTGCCGATCGCCAGGAGATGTTGCGGCCGTGGATTGCCAGAGGCCTGCGTTATATACGCGAGCGCATTACTCCTCAAAATCTTCCTCGATTGCTTGCGGCGCATGTCAACGGCGGCGATTTGATTATCGATCTTGCCTGGAGCATCGGCTTTTTCGATATCCTTGAGTGGGCACACAACAATGATGCGCTCTATATAAATGCCTCGATAGAATCCTGGGAAGGCGAATCGGCTATGAATGCGCACAAAAGCGTGCTTGAAAAATCGCTCTACGTGCGATACGAACGGCTGCTGCCGCTGATGGACCAGTGGAAGCGTTCTCCGACGGCGGTTATTGATCACGGAGCCAATCCCGGTCTGGTTTCTCATTTTCTAAAACGCGGTTTGCTTGACATTGCGGCCAAGACGCTTCGCGAGAGCCGGGCGGATCGCGTCCAGAAGCGCAAACTGGAACGCCTGTGCGAGGATCAGTCCTTTGCAGAATTATCGCAAACGCTGGGGGTGAAGGTCATTCATTGCAGCGAATGGGATCGACAGATCAGCGCCGTGCCCAAAAAAGAGGATGAGTTTGCAGGCACCTGGAGCATTGAAGGATTATGGGAAGAATCCATTGCTCCCAGCGAGTTGGGCTGGGGTACCCATGAAAAGACGCTGCCTCCTTATTCGACAGTTCCCCGGACCGGACCTGCCAATCAGATTATCCTGCCGCAGATGGGTATGAATACCTGGGTGCGGTCATGGGTGCCTTACCAGGAAATTATCGGCATGGCCGTCACGCACGGCGAATCGTTTACCATTTCACATGCCCTGACCGTGCGCCAAAAAGGCCGTGTGGTTTACCGTCCGACGGTCCATTACGCTTATTTGCCATGCAACGACACTCTGATTTCCCTGCATGAATTACGGTGTCGGCGTTATGAAATTCATCCCCGCAAGCGGATTCTCAGCCGAGAGATCGCTGAGGGGAAGGATCTTGTGGGCGTGCTGATCATGGGGCACCCATTTCAGTCCTGGTGGACCGGAAGCATCCTGAGCATTGAGGCGGCCCGTAAAAAGGCGCCTAAATCCAATGCCACGGTTCTGCAGGTAGTTGCCGGCGTTCTGGCGGGCGTGTTATGGGCGATCGCCAATCCGCGACGCGGCATCTGCCTGCCCGAAGACTTGCCGCACGAAGAGATCCTCAGGCATGCCGTGCCCTATCTGGGCAAGGTCGTATCCGAACCCTCCTCCTGGACTCCCCTGCAGCGGTATCGGGCTTATTTCCTTGAAAATTCAGAGGCCAGGCCCGACTTCGAAGATCCCTGGCAATTTACCAATTTCCTCTTCCGTCCTTGATCCTGCAAGGTATGTCTTTACAGGGATTTGATCCGTCAAGGCACAGAACTGAATCCGGTATCGACCATTCATGCCGCTATTTTGCCGCAATTCCAAAGCCCGGTTGCATATTTAGTCTTTATCCATTATGATGTTTTTTTGCCTGAAATTTTTTAAGAAAGGATATTACGGATGGATACAATGCAGAATACGCGTCGCAAAGAGGTTCGGCCGTTGGAACTTTCCCTGCCGTTTAAGGTGGCCAATCTGTCCCTTGCCGATTGGGGTCGGGAAGAAATGAAATTGGCTGAAAAAGAGATGCCGGGCCTGATGGCGATTCGGAACAAATATGGTAAAAATAAGCCGCTGGCCGGTCTTAAAGTCGCAGGCAGTCTGCATATGACGATCCAGACGGCTATGCTGATCGAAACGCTGGAGATTCTGGGCGCCAAGGTCCGCTGGGCCTCGTGCAATATCTTTTCAACCCAAGATCACGCCGCTGCGGCGATTGCCAAGGCGGGACGCACGGCTGTGTTCGCCTGGAAAGGCGAAACGCTGGAGGACTACTGGTGGTGCACCGAGCAGGCCCTGACCTGGCCGGACGGGTCAGGCCCGGACTTGATTGTCGATGACGGCGGCGATGCCACATTGATGGTCATTCAGGGAAGGCGAATCGAGAAAGACCCCTCCCTTCTGCATAAATCTTATGAGAATAAGGAGTTCAGCATTATTATTGATCGGCTGGCAGCGGGATACACAAAAAATCCTTCCAAGTGGACACAGTTTACCGACAATCTGCGAGGAGTGTCAGAGGAAACCACAACCGGCGTACATCGTCTGTATCAATTGCAGGCAGCTGCAGAACTTCCGTTTGCGGCGGTCAACGTTAACGATTCGGTGACCAAGTCCAAATTTGACAATCTGTATGGCTGTCGCGAATCCCTGGCCGACGGAATCAAACGGGCGACAGGGGTCATGGTGGCGGGCAAGGTTGTCGTTGTCTGCGGATATGGCGATGTCGGCAAGGGCAGCGCACAGTCTATGCGGGGGTTGGGCGCAAGGGTGCTGATTACAGAGATCGATCCGATCTGTGCCTTGCAGGCGTCGATGGAGGGTTATGAGGTGACGACGATGGAGCAAGCGGCCCCAATCGGAGATATTTTTGTTACGGCCACCGGCTGCTGCGACGTCATTACCGGCGCTCATATGGAGCAGATGAAGAATGAGGCGATTGTTTGCAACATCGGCCACTTCGACAGCGAAATCCAGATCAGTTATTTGGAAAACAATCCCAAGTGCAAAAAGCATAACATCAAGCCGCAGGTGGACAAATGGACGCTCGAAAGCGGCCGCTCCATCCTGATGCTTGCAGAAGGGCGTCTGGTTAATCTGGGATGCGCTCAGGGCCATCCGAGTTTTGTCATGAGCAACAGTTTTACCAATCAATGCCTGGCTCAGATTATGCTGGCCAAAGAAAACCTCAAACCCGGGGTCTATACGCTGCCCAAGAAACTGGATGAAGAAGTGGCCCGCCTTCATGTGGAGGCGCTCGGCGGGAAAATCACTAAATTAACGGCAAAACAGGCCGAATATCTGGGGATACCGGTGGAAGGGCCGTTTAAGCCGGAACATTATCGATATTGATAGATTTAGAAAACCGGTT
>JAKJEN010000038.1:0-9613 GCA_022705405.1 Planctomycetota bacterium
CAAACTGGTTCGTCCGATCAGCGATCCGGAATTTCCATGGCTGGGGGTGTTATTCGGGTCGATGATTATCGGGTTCTGGTATTGGTGTACCGATCAATATATCGTCCAGCGTGTTCTGTCCGGCAAGAACCAGAAGGAAGCCCGCCGCGGCACCATATTGGCCGGATATTTCAAGCTGCTTCCGGTATTCATTTTTATGGTTCCCGGTATGATTGCCTATGCTCTCAGCCAGAAGGGGCTTCTGGATATGCCGCTGACCTCGCAAGGCGCTCCCGATGCAGACAAGGCCTTTTCCGTACTGGTTGCGCAACTGCTGCCGATTGGCTTTAAGGGCGTCGTAGTATGCGGTCTGCTGGCGGCCCTGATGAGTTCGCTGGCTTCTTTGTTTAATTCTTCGGCAGCCCTGTTTGTGGGCGATTTCTATACCAAACTGAATCCCAAGGCCAGCCAGAAGCATCTGGTGGTAGTTGGGCGAATCGCCACCGCTGCCGTAGTGATTCTGGGCATCATCTGGATTCCTGTAATGCAGAACCTTGGAAATGTTTTGTACCGTTATCTGCAGGCGGTGCAGGGCCTTTTGGCTCCGGCCATAGCCGCTGCGTTCATTATGGGGGTTTTCTGGAAGCGCACCACCGCTGCCGGCGGTCTGTGGGGGCTGATTGTAGGATTTGGCCTGGGGATGTTCCGGCTGGCGCTGGATGTGATCATCGGGGGGCCTTTAGCGGATGCCAAAAATCTTCCAGCCGCTGAACAGGCGTTGAAAATTGCAGAGATAAAAAATCAATACGGCATCCTTTACAGCATTGAAACGATCAACTGGCTGTATGTTTGTGAAATCCTGTTCCTGATCTGCATTGCCACGACGGTCATCGTCAGTTTGTTGACCAAGGCCCCTTCGGAAAAACAGCTCCGCTTTACTTACTTTGCTGCGACCAAGGAAGAGCGGTCTGCGGTGCGGGCCAGTTGGAATGCCTGGGATGTTATCCATACCCTGATTATTCTCGGTGTAATTGTCGCCTTTTATTGGTACTTCTGGTAAACGCGAAGCGTTGAGAAACATTGTAGAGTCGAGGTTCTTAAAATGGCTTATTCAATCGGTTTGGATTACGGGACCAATTCGGTCCGATGCGTTATTGTTAATACGGCTAACGGTAAGGAAGCGGGGACGGCAGTCTATAACTACCCGTCCGGTCAAATGGGCATTCTGCTGGACCGCAAAGATCATAATGTGGCCCGTCAGAACCCGGCGGATTATCTGATCGGGCTGGAGACGACCGTCAAAAAATCCATCGCCCTGGCGAAAAAGAACGACAAAAAATTCAGAGCCGACCAGATCGTGGGCATCGGCGTGGATACAACCGGTTCAACGCCGATCCCCGTAGATAAAAACGGCGTTCCGCTGGCGATGAAAAAGGAATTTAAGAAGAACCTCAATGCCCATGTCTGGCTGTGGAAGGACCATACCGGATACGCTGAGGCCGCTGAGATTACCGCTCTGGCCGCCCGTCAGCATCCGGAATATCTGGCCAAATGCGGCGGCACGTATTCTTCCGAATGGTTCTTCAGCAAGATTCTGCACTGTCTGCGGACCGATCCGAAGGTTTTTGACAACGCTTACACCTGGGTCGAACACGCCGACTGGATTCCAGCTGTTCTGACCGGCACCGATCATCCTTCGCGGATCAAGCGGTGCCGCTGTGCAGCGGGTCATAAGGCGATGTTTAATGCTGACTGGGGCGGCTATCCGGCCAGAGATTTTCTGGCCCAACTGGATCCTAAAATGGGCGCTCTTCGGGACACACTCACAGCTGTGACGGAGGCCATCGATCAAAAGGCGGGGGATCTGACAGAGGCCTGGGCTAAAAAACTGGGCTTAAAGGCCGGTATCCCTGTGGCGATGGGTTCGTTTGACGCTCACCTGGGCGGAGTGGGTTCGGGCATTGGTCCGGGTACGCTGGTCAAGATCATCGGCACCAGCACCTGCGATATGGCAGTGGCTCCCAATACGGCGGCGCTGCCGGATATCCCGGGCATCTGCGGGATTGTGGATGGTTCGATTCTGCCCGGCTATTTTGGTCTTGAGGCGGGTCAATCGGCCGTAGGCGACATCTTCAACTGGTTTGTCAATTACATTCAACCCGGCGGCAGGAAAGAAGGCGATCATGCCGCTCTGACCGCCCGGGCCGCCAAAATTCGGCCCGGTCAGTCGGGCCTGCTGGCCCTGGACTGGAATAACGGCAACCGCACGATTCTTGTCGATCAGCGGTTGACGGGGCTGCTGATCGGTCAGACGCTTCATACCCGACCGGAAGAAATCTACCGCGCCCTGGTTGAGGCCACGGCCTTTGGCGCCCTGACCATTATCAACCGGTTTGAGGAGTATGGCGTGTCCATCAAGCAGATTATCAACTGCGGCGGCATCTCTGAAAAGAATGCGATGATTATGCAGATTTACGCCGATGTGACCGGTCGAGAGATGAAGATCTCCCGTTCGGCCCAGACCTGCGCTCTCGGGTCGGCCATCTGCGGGGCGGTTGTCGGCGGGGCGCACTCGAACTATGCCTCTGCGCAGAAGGCGATGTGCGGGGTCAAGGCCAAGACGTTCAAACCCATTGCCGCCAACCATGAAATCTATAAACGGCTGTATGTTCTTTATAAGCAACTGCACGATGCCTTTGGCACAAAGGAATATAACCAGTCGCTTCATAATGTTATGAAGGATCTTTTAAAGATTAAGGAACAGACCAACAAATAATGAAGCTTCACGAATTGCGAGAGCAGGTTTGGCGTGCCAATCTTGAACTGAAGGCCCATAAACTGATCATTTACAGCTGGGGCAATGTCAGCGGCATCGATCGCGAAAAGGGCATTGTCCTGATCAAACCCAGCGGGGTTGATTACGACGCTCTTCGACCGCAGGATCTGGTGGCCCTTGATCTGGAGGGCAAGGTGGTCGAGGGCAAACTCAATCCTTCTTCGGATACTCCGACTCATCTGGAATTGTACCGCCGCTTTGAAAAAGTCGGCGGCATCTGTCATACGCATTCTCTGTATGCGACCATCTGGTCGCAGGCCTGCCGCCAAATCCCTTGCTTGGGCACAACCCATGCGGATAACTTCTACGGTCCGGTGCCCGTGACCGATCCGATGACGCCGTCGGAAATTGAGGGCGATTATGAACTGAACACAGGCAAGGTGATTGTACGGCGGTTTGCCGGTTTGGACCCGATGCAGACGCCGGCGGTTCTGGTGGCCAATCACGGTCCCTTTACCTGGGGCCCTACAGCAGGCAAGGCCGTTGAAAACGCCGTAGTACTTGAACAATGTGCTCAAATGGCATTAGGGGTTTTGCAGATCAATCCTGGTCAGCTTGAGATCTCACAGGCTTTGCTCGATAAACACTATCTTCGCAAACACGGCAAGTCCGCCTACTACGGACAAAAATAGACAGGGAAGAGTTCATACAATCAGCAATGTTTCCGCAGTTGTCAGCATACCAAGAAAACAAGAATTATAAGCGGATTCCTTAAAATGTATTTATTTTGATATACCTGAATTATTATTATAATAGTAGAAATAGTGGGATTATTTATTAACCTGATTTGAGATAGGAATTTTTTCTTAAACTTAAGATTCTTTTTTCTCTTCAATTGTTCTATAATATCTTGCTTCTTAGTTTGGAGAAAAGTTGTTTTGGATAGCCAGGACGAAAAAAATTTGGATCAGAACGTTACGGATGCCCAGTTGCTCCAGCGGTATCGAGATGGGGATGAACAGGCATTTAGCGAGATTGTAAACCGTTATAAAAACTCACTTTATGCTTTTTTGCGTCGGTTTGTCAATCGTCAGGACATCGTGGAAGATGTCTTTCAGGAGACGTTTTTGCAGCTCTATGCCAGCCGGGATAGTTTTGACTCAGATCGGCCGCTTCGGCCGTGGCTGTTTACTATTGCCGCCAATAAGGCCAAAGATGCCCTGCGAAAAATCCAGAGGCAGTCCACGATGAGTATGGGCACACTGGCCGATGCCGGAGATGTATCGATTGACGAGGTGGTCAATATCCTAACATCTTATGAGACTACGCCTGAATCAGAAATCTCGCAGGAAGAAACCGCCCAGCGAGTCAGGCAGATTATAGCGGAAATGCCGGAAAATCTGCGTGGAATTTTAATTTTGGCCTATTTTGAACAATTTTCTTACAAACATATGTCAGAGATCCTGAGTATACCCATAGGGACGGTTAAAAGTCGTCTTCATACAGCAGTAGTGCATTTTATGAAAAAATGGAAATCGGCAAATCGGAGCATTAAGAATTTATGAGTCATCTGAGTCCACAGCAGCAGCAGCTCATTTTAGACTTTTATTTTCGTTGCGGAGAAGAAGAAGATATTGCCAGAGGCCGCGACCTGATTGCCTCCAATCCTGAGGCCGCAAAATTGTATGCTCGTCTTGAAGAAACCCTTACCGACCTGGACAGCGTAAAATATGAGCCCTGCCCCGATAACCTGGCGGAACTGACCATCGCGCGGCTGAGACTTGCTTCCTGCGTCCAGAAAGCCGTCGGCTCCAGCCCCTCGCGTCTGGGAGAACTGCTGGAAAAAGAAAGCCAGAAAACATTCCAGATTCCCGCTCAAACAACCTCTTTAAAACCTTCTGCAAAACCTTTCAAATCCCATCCGAACTTTCTGAAAGTGGCCTTTGAGTTTGCGGCGATGGCAGCTGCGATTGTACTGGTTTCAGGATTGGTTTTTCCGGCGTTTTCGTCGATGCGAAATCACAGCCGTCAGGTTGCCTGTTCGGCAAATCTGGGACGTGTGGGCAAGGCGCTGGCAACTTATGCCGATGACAACGATGGGCGATTTGCCTCTGCGCGGCTTCAGCCGGGCGATCCCTGGTATATGGTCGGGGACCAGAGCGATCAGGCCCGTTCCAGCACTCGCTATATCTGGCAGTTGGTTCAGATGGGCTATGTAAAGGGCGAAGATTTTGTATGCGGCGGAGATAAAAACGCCGTTGCTCTCCGTTATGATCCGGTCTCGATGTCTTCTCTGCGCGATTTTATAACCCCCCAAAATGTCAGTTACAGCGTGATGCTCCAGTGCAATCGAAAAAATCCGACCCTGTCAAAATACCGAAAGATTATTCTGAGCGACATGAATCCGGTATTTACCCGCTTGCGCACCCGTCCTGATATTTACAGCCAGCGGGATTCCTTTGAAAAAATCTGTCTGAATGAGGATTTGAAGAAGCTGCTCAGCCCGAATCATAACCAGCGAGGGCAGAACGTTCTTTACTGTGACGGCGGAGTGGAATTTAATCGAACGCGCCTGTATCGGAACGATGATATTTATACGGTACGCGGGGTGGAGGAGTATACCGGCCGTGAAACGCCGGCTGATGAAAATGATATTTTTCTGGTTCCCTGACTACACCTCTTTTTCCCCGATTTGTTTCTTTCTTTCATTCTCTGCACAGATACGGGCGTTTTTCTTCAGTTTTTCCAGTCCGATTCTCTCGACGCAGGATTTCGCAAAAGTCTGATCGAATTGTTCCTGGGTCCATTGGAGGATCTGGTTGGGTTCCAGAGCGGTCCGCTGCGGATAAAAGGCCAGTTCCGATTTTTGCCGCATTGAGGCGTTCTGTTCATAGGGACAGGCCAGCAGACAGACATCGCAGCCAAAGAGCCGTCGGCCGACTCGGGAATCCAGACCGGCAAAATCGTCGCTGTACTGGGTCAGATAGCTGATGCACCGATGGGTCAGGAAGAATCCATCCGGGCTCAGGGCTTCGGTGGGACAGGCACGGAGGCAAAGGTCGCACTCTTTGCAGCCGTCGGTTTGAAGGGGCTGGTCGGCCGGAAGTTCCAGCGTTGTGACCAGTTGGCCAAGCAGAATCTGGCAGCCCAGCGCAGGGTGAATGAGCATGTGATTTTTTCCGATAAAGCCCAATCCTGCCCGTTGAGCCAGAGCGCGTTCGGCCAGCGGCGCCGTATCGACAGCCGCTTTGTAATGCCATTGATAACCAGCGGGCAGCTGCGTCTGGATGTACTCGGCCAGACGATTCAGTCGCTCTTTGATAAATGGATGATAATCTTCGTATAAAGCAAAGTGGGCAATTTGGGCCTTAGACGACGGCAGGCGGGGGGGCTTATACTGGATGGCGACACAGATCACGGATTGGGCCTTTTTCAGATACAGGGCCGGATGGAATCTTTTTTCAAGATTCTTTGACATATATTTTAATCCTGCGTGGTGGTTTTGTTCGATCCACCGGATTATCGCCTGAATATAAGCCGAATCGATCGGCTCGGCGGTGGTGATGCCGACTGCGTGAAAACCAAGCTCGAACGCTTTGTTCTTAATGTCTTGTGAAAGTCCCATCCGGACTCAGTATAGCAAAAGAAATGCGGCTTGCAAAATAACCGCTTCCGGGGTATAAGAAAATCTTTGTAAACCCTGAAAAAACGGGTTTCTGAATGTAAAGGAAACAGATGGAAAAAACAGAAATAAAATCGGCCCTGGAGGCCCTGGAGGCCCGGATTGCTCAGATCCGGGACTGGCTTTGACTTGCCTGCCAAGGCCGTTTTGCAGGGCGAACTGGAAAACCGGATGTCACGGGAAGGTTTTTGGGATCAGCCGGAGATCGCCCGGGAGGTGGTCACAAAGCTCAGCGCCGTAAAATCAATCGTGGAACCGGTTCGGGAAACCGAGGCGGCAGTCCGCGATCTGGGCGAATTATTTGAATTGGCCTGTGCGGAGAACGACGCCCGGACGCTGGCTTCCATTGAGAAGGACCTTGTCAGATTATCCGAGCGATGCGACCGGATTGAAATTTCCGGAATGCTGGACGGGCCGGATGATATGCGGGGCTGCTTCTTCAGCATTCATGCCGGAGCGGGCGGGACTGAAAGCTGCGATTGGGCAAATATGCTGCTTCGGATGTATACGCGTTATTTTGAGCAGAATGGATATTCCTATAAGGAGATGGATATCACCCCGGGCGAGGAGGCGGGGATTCGGTCTGTGACGCTTCAGGTGGATGGGGCCTTTGCATTCGGCAAACTTTCCTGCGAGACGGGAGTGCATCGGCTGGTGCGAATCAGTCCGTTTGATTCCAACAGCCGGCGGCATACGAGTTTTGCGGCGGTGGATGTGATTCCGGAATATGATGACGATATCGAAGTGGAAATCAAAGACGATGATATCCGGGTGGATACCTATCGGGCCGGCGGGGCGGGCGGACAACATGTCAATAAAACCAGTTCCGCTGTACGGATAACCCATATCCCGACGGGAATTGTGGTGCAGTGTCAAAATGACCGAAGTCAACACAAGAACCGAGCGGAGGCATTTCGGATGCTCAAAAGCCGCTTGTATATGCTCCAGCAGCGGAAGCGCGATGAGGAATTGGCCAAACTATACAGCAGCAAAGGACAGATTGCCTGGGGCAACCAGATTCGCAGTTATGTGCTTCAACCCTATCAGATGATTAAGGATCATCGGACGGATCATCAGACCGGAAATGTCGAGGCCGTGCTGGATGGGGAAATAGAGGATTTTATTGATAGTTATCTGCGGCATCGCGCCCAGCAGAAAAATAAGCCGGAAAAAACAGGCGTCTAACGGCTCTTTGCTTAAGGATGCGACTTTATGAAAAAAGCGATTGAAGTTACAGTGACAGCTCGCAAGGCAGATCCTGGGTCTGTAAAAGCGGATCTTCTGGCGATTGGTTTTTTTGAAAAAGAATCGCCGGCAGGTATCAAACTGAAACTGGACCGAAAGATGCAAGGGGCAATTGCCTCTGTCTTCAAACTAAAGGATTTTAGCGGAAAGGCGTCAACAACAGCTGTTTTATACAGCCCTCGGACGATCCGATCCCAGCGGGCGCTGCTGGTGGGACTGGGAGAAAGAAAAAAGGCGTCTTTGGATGTCTTGCGAAAGGCCGCCGCTTTGACGGCCTCCACAGCGGTGGATCTGAAGGCCTCTTCGCTTGCTGTGTTTCTTCATGATGGGATGTTTGAAAAAGATTTTAGCGTTGAGGCGGTTGGTCAGGCCCTGGCGGAAGGACTGTACTTCGGCGCCTATCGCTATGATGAGTATTTGTCCGATAAGCCCTCTGAGAAGCGACTGGATCAAATCAGGGCAGTTGTGATCGATTCGTCTCAAACCCGCGTGCGGCAATTAAGCCGAGGAATTCGAACCGGCGCCATTCTGGGAAAGGCCCAGACCTATGCCCGCACGCTGGCCAATCGGCCCGCGAATATGATTTGGCCGTCGGTTCTGGCCGCAGAGGCCAAAAAAATATCCGGCCGAAATCCCCGCCTTCGCTGCACGATTCTTGACGAAAAGCAGTTGGCTACCCGAAAGATGGGAGCGATACTGGCGGTGGGCCAGGGGTCGGCTAATCCGCCGCGGCTGATTGTCCTTAAATACACACCTGCCGGCACAGTGTCTTCAAAGACTGCCCCGCTGGCTCTGGTGGGCAAGGCCATCACGTTTGATTCAGGAGGCATCAGCATCAAACCGGGCGAGGGGATGCACGATATGAAGTATGACAAGTCCGGCGGAATCGCGGTTCTTGCGGCAATGGGGGCGATTGCTGCCTTAAAGCCCAGGCGAACAATTTACGGGATCATCCCGTCGGCCGAAAACATGCCCGGCGGCAAGAGTTATCGGCCGGGCGATATTGTCGCGACGTTCAGCGGAAAAACGGTGGAAATTCAGAATACCGATGCGGAAGGGCGGATGCTGTTGTGTGATGCGATCGCTTATGCGGCGCAGATCGGGTGCACGCCGATTGTGGATATTGCAACGCTGACAGGGGCCTGCGTGGTGGCGCTGGGCGTCAAACGGGCCGGTCTGATGAGCAATGATGAAAATCTGTCGGCGGCTCTTCAAAAGGCGTCTGAGAAGACAGGCGAGCGGTTGTGGCCAATGCCCTGTGATGAGGAATTTGTAGAAGCGATGAAGAGCAAGATAGCAGATCTGAAAAATATTGGGGACAAGTGGGGCGGCGCCTGCACAGCGGCCGCGTTCCTGAGCCAGTTTACGGGAAAGGCCAAATGGGCGCATCTGGATATCGCAGGCGTCGGCGTCTGGGGGGCGGGAGAAAAAGAGGCCCCCGGCTCCATCGGCTTTGGAGTACGACTTTTAACCGAGTTTGCAGTTCATGGAACTTTCTAAAGAAAGGATTGGATTATGAAAATTCTGGTTTTTCTTTTTACAGCGGGGATCCTTCTTTTGGGCGCAGGCGGATGTCGCTGCGGTGCCAAAGTAATTCAGTGCAGACAAATCGGGATTTTACGGCGGCGTATCAGGACCGGCAAACGCTGTCTGCGCCGGCGGTTTCTACGGAAATAGACGTTCAGGTCGATTACGGATATTCTTTTTGAGGACGGCATAATGGGTGAAAAATCCGGCGTAGATTTGCCGCGGATTGAAAAGGCGGTGCGGGAAATACTTCTGGCGGTCGGCGAAGATCCGGAGCGGGAGGGCTTGAAGGATACCCCGCGGCGCGTTTCGCGGATGTATTCTGAACTATTGGCGGGGATGCGGGACGATGCGAGCGAGCATTTGAAGAGCATCTTTCACGAAAAGTACGATGAGATTGTGCT
>JAKJEN010000038.1:9623-16090 GCA_022705405.1 Planctomycetota bacterium
CGAAATCGTCCTGCTGCGGGATATTCCGTTTTACAGTATTTGCGAGCATCATTTGATGCCTTTTATCGGCAAGGCACACGTGGCTTATCTGCCTGCCGGACAGGTGCTGGGGGTCAGCAAACTGGCCAGGATTGTGGATAGTTTCGCCCGCCGTCTTCAGGTGCAGGAGCGGCTGACAGACCAGATCGCGGATTTTTTGATGAAAAATCTCCATCCAACCGGCGTGGCAGTAGTGCTGGAGGCACGACACAGCTGCATGACGATCCGCGGCATTCAAAAACCCGGAGCATCCATGGTGACCAGCTCCCTTCGAGGGATTTTTAAGCGAGATCCGCGCAGTCGTTCGGAAGTGCTGACGCTGATGCATGCGGATCGGGCATAGGGCGCGATGAATGCATACCCTTTTTCGTGAAGTGCGGTTCTGGGTCAATCCGTTCGGTGCGCCGTCCGATTCCGGTTTTAATTCGTATGCCGGCAAGCCGTGCGGAGATGGGTTGGCGATTTTTTTAAGCATGGCGGTGGAGTTAAAGGGATCGCTGGATCCTGCGACCGGCTTTATCGTCAATGTGTCTGAGATAGACAGGGCAGTTCGGCAGGATGTAGCGCCGAAATTTCAGGAGTTGATCTGTCGCCGCTTTGCTCAGAGCCGCCCGATAGAGCTGGGCCGATTGTATGAACTTATGCAAAAGACCGGCGCGGCTTTGCAGGATACTTTTTCTCCAGCGCAAGTCTGTCGTCTGCTGCTGGCGTTAAATCCTTACCGGAGGTTAACTTTAGTCAGGGAGGTAAATCCTGTGCGACTTTATAGCGAACAATTTGAATTCGCCGCTATGCATCGACTGTGGAATGACCGATTTTCGGAAGCGGAAAACTTTGAAAAATTCGGGCAATGCGCAAATCCTGCTGGACACGGACATAATTATATTGTGGAGGTGTCGGTTGAAGTCTTAGATCCTATTGACCGGCAGGGATGGATCAGCAGTTTTCAGCAAGTGGTGCAGGAGCATTTTCTATCCATAGTAGATCATAAAAATCTAAACGAGGATGTTCCCCATTTTAACAAGATAAATCCTACAGTCGAAAATATCTGTTCATTTTCATGGTCTTGCCTTTACGGAAAGTTCCCGGGTACTCATCTAAAAAAAATTAAGATTTGGGAGAATGACAGAACCTGCTGTACATACGAAGAATAATGTTTTTTCTTCTGGCTTTATATTCTCTTTTTTTTAACTGGAAAAAATGCGTTTTTATAGGACAATGTTCGGATATTCATTTCATGGAGGGACCTGTTTCCTTACACAGGAATTAATCAGATCCTTCGGTTTTACCGATATTTAGGATATCTTTTCTCAAACAGAGGCAAGGGTTTGGGTTAACGACTGATTCGAGCAGGTTTAATCCTGTCGGAAATTAGATAAATTATTGTAAACCAAAAGGTTAGCGAGAAATCGGCTGTGTTTTGTCAAACAACCGACGGGTACGGAGTATAGATAAAGCCCGTTGTCATTATTTTAAATATAACATATCTATCTATCTGTTTAATAAGGACTTGCAAATTTGAAAATAGCTGTAGTCGGAGTCGGTTATGTGGGTTTGGTTGCGGCCGGATGTCTGGCTGACGGCGGAAACCATGTAATCTGCGTCGATAATAACAAAAAAAAGATCGAGAATCTAAGAAAAGGAATCATTCCGATCTATGAACCAGGGCTGACGGAAATCGTTCAGCGGAATGAAAAGGCAGGTCGGCTGGTTTTTACGACTGATTTGAAAAAAGGGGTGGACAATTCTCTTGTCATTATTCTGGGGGTGGGTACCCCCAGTGCACCGGACGGTTCGGCGGATATTTCTGCCATTCTGGAGGTATCGGAAAAAATCGCCGAGTATATGCGGGAATATCGAGTTCTTGTCACCAAGAGTACAGTTCCTGTCGGGACGCACAAAATCGTCAGCGACCTGATTGCCTCGAAAACACAGGTTCCTTTCGATTATGTGAGCAATCCGGAGTTTTTGAAAGAGGGCTCAGCAGTGGATGATTTTTTAAAGCCCGACCGGGTGATCATCGGAACAACCCAGCCGGCCGCGATGGAACTGATGAAGCAGTTGTACGCCCCGTTTATGCGGAAGAGCAGCCGCATTCTGTTTATGGATCCGGCCAGCGCGGAAATGACCAAGTATGCAGCCAATACGATGCTGGCGACGCGGATTTCGTTTATGAATGAACTCAGCGCTCTTTGTGAGCGATGCGGGGCGGATATTGAACAGGTGCGCGCCGGCGTCGGCAGCGACAGCCGGATTGGCAGCGCGTTTTTATTTGCCGGAGTCGGATACGGGGG
Source organism: Planctomycetota bacterium (assembly GCA_022705405.1). Lineage (GTDB taxonomy): Bacteria > Planctomycetota > Phycisphaerae > Sedimentisphaerales > Anaerohalosphaeraceae > JAHDQI01. The sequence continues at coordinate 11,957 of JAKJEN010000038.1, forward strand.
CAGCTGCTTTCCCAAAGATGTGCGGGCGCTGATTGACATGGGCCGCCAAATGGGTGTGCCGATGCGAATTCCGCAGGCCGTCCAGGAAGCCAACTATGCCCAGCATGAACGATTTGCCGATAAGGTGACGGCTTATTATGAAAAGCTCGACGGTCCGGTTAAACTGGGCGTCTGGGGTCTTGCGTTTAAGGCCCGTACGGATGATGTGCGAGAATCGCCGGCGATTTATTGTATCCGGAAATTTCTGGAAAAAGGGTTTGTGATTGCTGCCTATGATCCCGAGGCGGCTGCGGCAGGTCGGGAGCATCTGGGCGGTTGTATTCAAACCGCAGACAACGCTTATGAAGCGCTGGAAGGAGCCGATGGGCTGGTGATCTTTACCGACTGGCAGGAGTTTCGTGCGCCGGATTTTGATCAGATTGTCAAACGGCTGAAACGGCCGGTTCTTTTTGACGGGCGAAATCTCTACAGCCCTTCTTATGTGAAACAGCAGGGCTTGGAGTATTACAGCATCGGTCGCTGAGACAGACCGAAGAAATCAAAAAGCAGATGAGCGTACTGGTTACCGGAGCGGCGGGCTTTATCGGATCGCACTTGTGCCGACGGCTGATTGACAGCGGCAGCCGGGTCATCGGACTGGATAATCTGGATCCCTTTTATGATCCGGCGATCAAGCGAAAAAATCTTGGCGATCTGCTTAATGACAAACGGTTTACTTTTGTGGTTGGGGATATCCGGGACAGCTCCTGTGTGGAGAGCATTCTGGATAAGAGCCGGCCGAATGTCGTGGCGCACCTGGCAGCCAAAGCCGGAGTTCGGCCTTCGATTGAAGATCCGGTTGGATATGTGGATGTCAATCTTAATGGGACGGCTGTCTTGCTGAAGGCGGCCCAGCAGTACGACGTCGATCGATTTATTTTTGCTTCCAGTTCGAGCGTGTATGGAAATAATCCAAAAGTTCCTTTTTCAGAAACGGATGCGGTGGACCATCCGATCTCTCCTTATGCGGCCACCAAGAAGGGCGGAGAACTGCTTTGCCATACCTACAGTCATCTGTATGGAATGAATATCACCTGTTTGCGGTTTTTTACGGTCTATGGGCCCTGCCAGCGGCCGGATCTGGCGATCCATAAGTTCGCCCGTCTGATTGAGGTCGGCAAACCGATTCCGGTTTATGGCGACGGTTCGATGGAGCGGGACTTTACCTATATCGACGATATTCTGGACGGTGTGATGGCCGCTATCGAAAAATGCAGCGGCTATGCGATCTATAATCTGGGCGAATCGCGGTCGATACGATTGGATGAATTGATCGGCGAGATTGAAAAGGCGCTCAACAAAAAAGCCGTCTGTAATTTTTTACCGATGCAGCCGGGGGATGTATTGAGGACTTGTGCGGATCTGACACGGGCTCGACAGGATCTGGGCTATCGGCCGAAAACGGAACTGCGACAAGGGCTGGCGAAGTTTGTAAACTGGATGCGGCAGGAGTCAATGGAATGAAAAAGAAAGCGCTGATTACGGGAATCACAGGACAGGACGGTTCGTATTTGACCGAACTTCTCCTGAAGAAAGGGTATGAGGTTTTCGGGATTATCCGTCGAAGTTCTGTCTTCGGCACCGAACGGATTAACCATCTCTATCAGGATCCGCACAAGCAGCCGCCCCTGCGGCTGATTTACGGCGACCTGACAGATGGGGGAAATCTATCTTCAATTTTAAACGAGATTCGGCCGCATGAGGTATATAATCTCGGCGCCCAGAGCCATGTGCGCGTCAGTTTTGACCAGCCGATTTATACGGTTAATGTCGATGCTCTGGGAACTTTGCGTCTGCTGGAGGCGCTGCGGCTGATGAAAAATCCTCCGCGCTATTATCAGGCATCCAGCAGCGAGATGTACGGCAAGGTAGTGCAGACGCCCCAAAATGAAAATACGCCTTTTTACCCGCGCAGTCCTTATGGCTGCGCCAAGGTATACTCATTCTGGCAGACGGTCAACTATCGAGAGGCATATGGGCTGTTTGCCTGCAACGGGATTTTATTCAATCACGAATCTCCGCGTCGAGGCGAAACGTTTGTGACTCGCAAAATCACACGGGCAGCAACACGGATCAAACTGGGCCTGCAAAACAAACTGTATCTGGGCAATCTGGACGCCAAACGCGACTGGGGTTTTGCGGGGGATTATGTGGATGCGATGTGGCGGATGCTCCAGCAGGATCAGCCGGATGATTATGTGATTGCCACTGGGCAGACCTACTCAGTCCGGGAATTTCTGGATGAAGTTTTCGGTTATCTGGATCTGGACTGGAAGAAGTATGTGCAAATCGATCCCAGCTATTACCGGCCGACAGAGGTGGATGTGCTGCTGGGAGACGCCTCCAAGGCCAAAAGGATACTAAAATGGGAACCTACGGTTTCGTTCCGTCAATTGGCCCGGATGATGACCGATTTCGATCTGCATCTGGCGGAAAACGAGAAGGTTATTAAGGAGCACGAGAATCTGGTAAATCATGGGTAATTTTTTTGAAAATAGGCGGATCGTCGTCACCGGCGGGTCGGGATTCCTTGGCCGATATGTGCAGGAGGGTCTGAAGGCCCGCGGCTGCCGGCAGATTCTGGTACCGCGGATTGAGGAGTATAACCTGGTCGATGTGGAAGATGTGATTCGGATGTACCAGACGATGCAGCCAGATGTGGTGATCCATCTTGCGGCGGTGGTTGGCGGTATTGGCGCCAACCGGCAGCATCCGGGCCGATACTTTTATGAAAATCTGATGATGGGCGTACAATTGATCGAGCAGGGCCGCCTTCACGGGATTGAAAAGTTCGTGGCGATTGGTACGATTTGCGCTTATCCGAAATTCACGCCGGTTCCCTTTAAGGAAGAGGATCTGTGGAACGGATACCCGGAAGAGACCAATGCCCCATACGGACTGGCCAAGAAGATGCTGCTGGTACAATCGCAGGCGTATCGCCAGGAATACGGATTTAATTCGATCTTTCTGCTTCCGGTGAATCTGTACGGTCCGGGAGATAATTTTGATCCGGCCGGCAGCCATGTGATCCCGGCTTTGATCAAAAAATGTGTGGATGCAGTGGAGGAAGGCCGGGCATTTATCGAATGCTGGGGAACCGGCGGCGCTTCGAGGGAGTTTCTGTATGCGGCCGACGCAGCGGAGGGGATTCTGCTGGCGACGGAAAAGTATGATAAGCCCGAGCCGGTGAACCTGGGCGCCGGATTTGAAATCACCATCCGGCAATTGGTCGAAAAGATCGCTGATCTGAGCGGCTTTAAAGGTCAAATTCGCTGGGATCCATCCAAGCCGGATGGCCAGCCGCGCCGACGCCTGGATACCTCCAGGGCGATGCGGGAATTCGGCTTTCGGGCCAAAACGGATTTTACAAGCGGCCTGAAGGAGACCATTGACTGGTATCGACGTAATAAGGGCAATCGATGAAGAAGACATTTGCATTAATCGGGGCCTGCGGGTATATCGCGCCGCGACATCTGCGGGCGATTCAGGATACGGGCAATGTCCTGATCGCGGCGCTGGATCGAAGCGATTCGGCGGGAATTCTCGATTCATATTTTCCCGACGCCCGCTTCTTTACCGAATTTGAACGGTTTGACCGTCATCTTGAAAAACTTCGTCGCAAGGGGGAAGGGGTTGATTATGTCTCGATCTGCTCGCCCAACTATCTGCATGATGCTCATGTGCGATTTGCCCTGCGGATCGGGGCCGATGCCGTTTGTGAAAAACCGCTGGTGATCAATCCGTGGAACGCCGCGGCGCTGGGAGAGTTGGAGGCCGAAAGCGGCCGTCGGATTCATACAATCATGCAGTTGCGCCTGCATTCGGCGATTCAGACGTTAAAGCGGCAGGTGGACCAGGCAGATCCGGGCAAAATCTTTGAAGTACAATTGACCTATATTACCTCCCGCGGAAAGTGGTATGCCGTATCCTGGAAAGGAGATGAAAGCAAATCCGGCGGTATCGCTACCAATATCGGCGTGCATTTTTTTGATATGCTCACATGGATTTTCGGCTCGTCCAAAAGCAACACAGTGCATCTTTATCAGCCGGATAAGGCCGCCGGATATCTGGAACTTCAGCGAGCCCGGGTGCGAT
>JAKJEN010000038.1:16100-19036 GCA_022705405.1 Planctomycetota bacterium
GTAGATCGCGGCGATCTGCCGAGCGGTTCCACCCCCGGCGGTCCGGCGACATATCGGTCGATCACAGTTGACGGACAGGAGGTGGAGTTTTCCGGCGGTTTTACGGATCTGCACACAGAAAGCTATAAAAAGATACTGGCCGGTCAGGGTTTTGGCTGGCGGCAAGTCCTGCCTTCGCTGGAGATTGTACATGCAATTAGACATACTACTCCTGTCAATAGTAAAAGCTATCAGCATCCCATGCTGGTTCGTTTGAGAACGGACCAGGAATGATTCGATGAGTGAAAAAATAGTCAAAAACTGGGTTGCGTTGGCAGATTATGATCTGAAGACAGCAGAGGCGATGTTTCAAGGAGGCCGATATATTTATGTGGCTTTTACTTGCCAGCAGGCCATAGAAAAAATGTTCAAGGCGCTCTATGTGAAGGAGAAAAAACAAACGCCTCCATATATTCACAATCTTTTGAAATTGGCTGAAATGACGCCGTTTTATAATGAATTTACAGAAATCCAGCTGCAGGACTTGGGAACGTTGAATTCTTTTTATCTCCAATCCAGATATTCGGATCAGATGCAGGAAATCATGGCGCAGTTTACAAAAGATCAGGCTGCAAATTTATTTGAGAAGACAAAAATTATATACTTATGGCTCAAGAGCAAACTGTAATTCGCCAGAAGATCCTCCAGTATTATCGTTCTATCAAGGATATTTTTCCGGTCAAGAAGGTTCTTTTGTATGGTTCCTACGCCAAAGGCCAGGCCACAAAAGACAGCGATATTGATATTGCAGTCGTCGTTGATATGGAGAACCAAAACCAGCGTTGTGATATTACCGCTCAATTGATGTATCATACTGTGCCTATTGATCCGAGCATTGAACCGCGGTGTATTTTTTGGGAAGAGTACCTGCATCCGGAACCGGCCAGTATTTTAGATGAGATTATTCGAACAGGAATCGAGATCGTGTAAATGAATCCGCAAAAAAAAGATTATTTTGTACATGAAACCGCCTGCGTAGATCAGCCCTGTCAGATCGGGGCCGGGACCAAGATCTGGCATTTTTCCCATGTTTGTCAGGGCGCTGTGATCGGAGCCGGATGCAACTTCGGGCAGAATGTATTTATTGCAGGCGGGGCGACCATCGGCGATAATGTCAAGATCCAAAACAATGTCTCGGTGTATGACGGGATTACGCTGGAAGAGGATGTATTTTTGGGGCCCAGCTGCGTGCTGACCAATGTTCTCAATCCCCGCTCGCAGGTTATCCGTCGGGGGTTATATGAAAAGACTTTGATCCGCCGCGGGGCGACCGTCGGCGCCAACGCCACCATAGTCTGCGGTCGGACCATCGGCCGATACGCCTTTATCGCAGCCGGAGCCGTGGTAACTGGCGATGTGCCCGATTACGCTTTTATGGTGGGCGTACCGGCCCGCCAGAAGGGCTGGATGAGCCGACATGGCCATCGGCTGCAAAAGCCGGATCCGAGCGGTATATTTGTCTGCCCGGAAAGCGGCTATCGATATCAGGAAATCAAATCGGGGCTGCTTCGGTGTCTAGATCTGGATGAGCAAAGCGTTTTGCCCGAAGACAAATCCGTCGGCCAAAAACGTTATCGTGAATTTAAAGATGATTGAACACTCATAGGTAACTATTTATGCAGATTCCTTTATTGGATTTAAAGGCCCAGTATAAAACCATCCGTGAACAGGTGCTTGCGCAAATCAACGAGGTGCTCGACAGCCAGCAGTGTATTGGCGGGCCTAAAGTTGAGCAGTTGGAGAAAGAGATTGCCCGGGTCTGTCGATGTGAGTATGCCGTGGGAATGTCCAGCGGAACCGACGCCATTTTATGCAGTTTGATGAGTTTGGGGATTGGCCCGGGGGATGAGGTCATCACCAGTCCGTTTACATTTTTCGCCACGGCCGGATGCATCGCCCGGGTAGGAGCCACGCCGGTTTTTGTGGATATTGACCCGGTGACATATAATATCGATCCATCCAGGATCGAGTCGGCAGTCACCGATAAAACCAAGGCGATTATGCCTGTGCATTTGTTCGGGCAAATGGCCGATATGGATCCGATCATGCAGATTGCCGGACAGGCCTCGCTGGCTGTAATAGAAGATGCCGCACAGGCCATTTCCAGCACATACAAGGGCCGTCCGGCAGGCAGTATAGGAACCTGCGGCTGTTTCAGTTTCTTCCCCAGCAAAAATTTGGGCGGTATCGGCGACGGGGGCATGGCGGTTACCCAGGACAAGGAGTTGTATCAGCAACTGATGATCATGCGCAATCACGGCAGCCAGCCCAAGTATTACCACAAATTTATCGGCGGCAATTTCCGTCTGGATCCAATCCAGGCGGCCGCTCTGCTGGTCAAACTGCCGCATTTGGATAAATGGTCGGCGGCCCGCCGTAAAAACGCTGCTTACTATACGAAGCGATTTGCAGGAAGTCCGGTTATTACGCCGGTAATTTCTGAAGATTGCGTTTCCATTTTTAATCAATATGTAATTCGGGTTCCAAAGCGAGACTCTCTGCTGGCCCACCTGAAGGAAAAGCAGATCGGCTGTGAGGTTTATTATCCGGTTCCGCTGCATCTTCAGGAGTGTTTTGCATATCTGGGAAAGAAAGAGGGCGATTTTCCTGAGTCGGAAGCGGCGGCCCGACAGGTACTGGCGCTGCCGATCTATCCGGAGTTATCTGACGAGATGAAGGCCTGTGTGGTCGATACGATTCTTACCTTTTTGAAAGGATAATACAAAGACGCCGCAGGGGATAATAGAGAGCGTAGAACGCCCGAAGGATGAGTTAAAGGAGAGGTTTTAACCAGTCACGAAGGGCTAAAAAACAATATATTTTGTAAGCGTTCAGGCGGTTTTTGTTAAACAGCCTGCTGTTTTTATTAATGATGGAACAGGAACACTGTTTAAATA